>NZ_JBSFYQ010000023.1:0-119285 GCF_053599855.1 Micromonospora sp. NPDC005161 | reverse complement strand
GGCGCCCGCCCCCGCCGCGCCACAGGGTGTTGTCGGAGTTGGTCGGGTCAGCCGGTTCGGCAGGTGACCGTCGGCCAGGTCCAGTTGCCGTTGGCCATGATCGTTACTCCGAAGTTGTTGCCGTTGCCGTTCGGTCTGGCGGTGATGGTTCCGCTCGTGCCGCTGACGGAGGCGTTCCAGCTGTTCTGCAGGCTCTGACCGCCGCCCAGGCCGAGGCTGACGACCCAGTTGTTGGTGCCGCTGACCGCGACGTTGAGGTTGAACCGGTCGCCCCACTGCTGACCGGCGGAGAGCGTCGCGGTGCAGTTGCCGCCTCCCGGGTTGCCGGTGGTGGGCCCGGGGCCGGGGTTGCCGCCACCGCCTTCCCGGACGGTGATGTCGGAGCTCCCGCTGCTCTGGTAGCCCTCGGTGGCCATGATCTGGTAGCTGTGGTTCGTGCCGAGGTTCAAGCCGGCGCGGGCCCAGGCGTCGAAGTGGTTGGCGGTGGTGATGGTGCCACCTGTGCGCTTCTGCTGACGGACGCTCCAGTACTGGTAGAACGTGGCGATGCCGTCGATGGACGGCTGGTTGACCCGCTGGGTGCGGTACAGGTCGTAGGTGCCGCCGTCGGTGGTGACGGAGCCGACCCGGGTGGCGCCGGTGCTCGGGTTGTAGGTGCCGAAGTTCTCCACGACGTAGTACTCGATCAGCGGGTTCCGCGTCCATCCGTACAGGGCGAGGTAGCTGTTGCCGTTCGGGCTGTAGGTGCCCGAATAGCTGATCGTCCTGCGGCTGCCGGTGGCCCAACCCTTGCCACCGACCCAGTTGTTGGTGCCGCTGCCCCACTGGCTGGAGTATCGGCCATCGGCGCGCAGCGTCATGCTGGCGTTGCCACTGTCCTTCCAGAACGAGTAGAAGAACCCGTTGTGCGTGCCGGTGGAGTTCGCGCTGACGGTCCGATCGGCCTCGGCGTACGCGTTGGTGGCCAGCACCGTACTGCTGACGGCCACCACCGCGGCGCACGCGGCGCCGAGGAGCAACCGCATGCGGCCGCGCCCTCTCGGTCTGATGGGTGTGTGGTTCATGTTGTCCATGGACGTGCGTCCTCCTCGTGACGGCTGGCGGGAGGCCAGCGGTGCGGCACGAACCGGCGGCCAGGCGACGGCCGGGCGGGCATCGGCGCGTACCACGTGGTGGTGGTTGGCTGGTCGTCCTGCACGACGACCGGGGGAGTGGGTCGCGGTGGGTGGCATTGACGGTAATCGAGCATCGTCGATGGCGACCGTATTGACCCTCCGGTCGGCTTGTCAACAACTTCCGGAAACATCGTGGAAGCCTGGCCTTAGAGACCGGACATGCCTCAGGACGGCGTTCATCCTGCCCAGTAGCCCCATTAGATCCACTGCGGCGTGAGCTGATTACCTCGATGCCTCGACCTAAGGGCCGAAACCGGGGCTGTCAACGTCGGAATTTCCGGAGACTTTCCGGACCGCGACCGGCGGCAGGTGCCACCGCCGCCGTGGCGTTACGGCATCACGACAGGTGGGCCGCCGGGTTGGGCGCCGGACGCTGCCGTGGCCATGGCGGTCGGGCCCGCCCCGGGCTCGGGTTGCGCTCGGCCGTCGAGCTGCGGACCACGAGGCGTACCGGCAGGACCATCGGTCTTCCGGTGTGCCCGGGCGCTCCCTCGATCATCGTGAGCAGGTGTCGGGTGGCGGCCGAGCCCTCCGCGTAGAACGGCGCCGCGACCGTGGTCAGCCCGGGCGTGACGATGTCAGCGGCGAGGATGTTGTCGAAACCCACGACGCTGACGTCGCCGGGAACGTCGACCCCCATCCACCCGAGGCCGCGGATGAGGCCGATCGCCATCTGGTCGTTGAAGGCGAGGACAGCCGTCGGCGGATGCGCGCACAGCTCCTCGACGGCCCGCTCGCCGCCCTCGATGGTCGGGCTGAACGGGCCGATCTTGCGTACCTTGATCTCCAGCTCCATGCCCGCTTCGAGCAGCGACCGCCAGCGGATACCGTTCGCCCAGGACGCCTCCGGCCCCGCGACGTACGTGATGTGGTCGTGCCCCAACTCGCCGAGGTGCTCGGCGGCCCGCCGAACCCCGCGCGGGTTGTCCGTCACGACGCAGGGCACGTCGGCGATGGCGCGGTTGAGGACGACCACCGGCCGCTGCTTGGCGAACATCCGGATGGCCGAGTCGGACATCCGGCTGCTGGCCAGGAGGAACCCGTCAACGGTCGACATCGTCCGTTCGATCACCGCCCGTTCCAGGCGGTCGGACTCCTGGGCGTCGATCAGCACGGTGGTGTATTCGCCGCCGAGCGATGCCTCCTGCGCCCCGCGGACGATCTCGGCGTAGACCGGGTTGGTGATGTCGGGGATGACGAGCGCGATCATGTGCGTCCGGGACGTGGTGAGGGCGCGTGCCAGCGGGTTGGTCCGGTAGCCCAGCCGCTCGGCGACCTGCCGGACCCGTTCGGCCGTCTCGGAATTGACGCGGCTCGGCTTGGAGAATGCGCGGGACACCGTGGACGGTGAGACATTGGCTTCGGCCGCGACGTCGTAGATCGTGGCCCTCTTGTCTGGCGGCCTGGTGTGGTCGGGCATCTTCATGCTCCCCCCGGGCTACGCGCCATGATCATGCTATGACGCCGGTGAGTACTCGGCAATGCCCTCGCAGCAGTCGGTTCTCCGGTGCGCATTCGCGCGAGGCAATACATGGCAACCCGTTGCTGTTCGGCCCCGCCGGCTGTCTCAATGCTCCACAGATGGCGCATGTAGGGCGGCCTCGCCGAGGCGACCCACCTGAGCAGAGCGTGGACCTACCTGGCCGGACCGGGTAGTCGATGGAGGGAACGACTCATGGGTATGACGCGGCGCGGCGCTCTCATGGTCACGGCATCGTCGCTCTTCGTGGGCGCGGTCGGGTGTGGGGCGCCGGAAGGTCCCGGCAAAACCTCGGGCGACACCACGGGTGAGATACCGGAGCGGCCCGCCCGGGCCGTGACGCTCAACGTTCTCGACGTCGCCGGCAACCTGCAGCTGACGCAGGCGATGATCGACGAGTTCGTCTCGAAGAATCCCAACGTGATCTCCCGGGTGACGTATTCGAAGGCGCCGGCGCCCGAGCTGGCCGGCAAGATCAAGGCTCAGCAGGGAGCCGACCGGGTGGACATCGGTCTCGTGCTGACCGGCGTCGACGGCCTGGCGGCCGGCATCGAGCAGGGGCTCTGGACGGACGTGCTGCCGAAGTTCCAGGACCGCCTCGGCGGCATGCGGAACTACCTGGAACCGGCCGCCGCGATGCAGCAGCTCGCCGGCAACGCCGGCGTCACGGTCACCTACTATCCGTCCGGCCCGCTGCTCGAATACCTGCCGTCCCGCCTCTCCGCGCCGCCGACGAGTGCGGACGCCCTGCTCGCCTGGGCCAAGGCGAACCCCCGCAAGTTCCAGTACGCCCGGCCGGCCAACTCCGGCCCGGGCCGGACCTTCCTGATGGGCCTGCCCTACATCCTGGGCGACACGAACCCGAAGGATCCCGCGGCGGGGTGGGACAAGACGTGGGCCTTTCTCAAGGAGCTGGGCCAGTACGTCGACTACTACCCGTCCGGCACCACCGAGACGATGAAGAACCTCGCCAACGGCACCGCTCACCTGATCGTCAGCACGACCGGTTGGGACATCAACCCCCGCGTGCTGGGTACGGTGCCCAAGGAGGCCAGGATCGCCACGATCGACGGTTTCCACTGGGTCACCGACGCGCACTACGCCGTCATGCCCAAGGGCGTGTCCACCGACACGCAGGCCGCGGTGCTGGCCCTGCTGGCGTTCATGCTCACCCCTGAGCAGCAGGCGAAGGCGTACGACGAGGGCTACTTCTACCCGGGGCCGGCGGTGAAGGACGTCCAGCTCTCGTCGGCGCCGCAGAAGAGTCAGGACGCGATCCGGGAGTTCGGCCGCCCGGAGTACGACGCGCTGATCGCCGGCAACCCGACCGAGGTCCCGCTCGACGCGAAGAGCCTCGTGGCGGCGTTCAACCGCTGGGACCGCGAGATCGGCGGCGGGAAGGTCAAGCAGGGATGAGCGCCTTCTCCCAGCTGCGGTTGGATGGCGTGTCCCGCCGGTTCGGCGGCCAGGACGCGCTCACCGAGCTGGACCTGACGATCGAGGCGGGCGAGTTCATCGCCCTGCTCGGCCCGTCCGGCTGCGGCAAGTCGACGGCCCTGAACTGCCTGGCCGGGCTCCTGCCGTTGACGCAGGGGAGCATCTGGCAGGACGAGCGCCGGATCGACACGCTGCCACCGGAGCGCCGCGGCTTCGGCATGGTGTTCCAGAGCTACGCCCTCTTTCCCCACCTGACGGTCCGCGCGAACATCGCCTTCGGGCTGCGCATGCGGCGGCTACCGAAGGAGGAGATTCGCCGGCGTACGCAGGAGGCGGTGCGGCTGGTGCGGCTCGAGGCCCACGTCGACAAGCTGCCCGGCCAACTCTCGGGTGGCCAGCAGCAGCGCGTCGCCATCGCCCGAGCCGTCGTGTTCGAGCCGTCTCTCGTGCTGATGGACGAGCCGTTGAGCAACCTCGACGCCAAACTGCGCCTGGAGATGCGCACCGAGATCCGCCGGCTGCACCAGTCGCTGGGGCTCACCACCGTCTACGTCACCCACGACCAGGAGGAGGCGCTCTCCCTGGCCGACCGGCTGGTCGTGCTGCGGGAGGGGCGGGTGCAGCAGATCGGGTCGCCACGCGAGATGCACAACCGGCCGGCGAACTGGCACGTCGCCGACTTCATGGGCTACCGCAACCTGTGGCGGGGACGGGTGGAGCAGCTGGACGGCACCCGGGCCACGGTCGAGTCGTCCCGTCATCGCCTGCTCGGCGAGGCCATCGGCGACCTCCAGGCCGGTGCGGAGGCGGTGGTCGCGGTACGCCCGGAGGACATCCGCGTCGACGGGCCCGGCGAGGCCCACAACACCATGTCGGCGACCATCGAGGTGGTCGAGTACCAGGGCCGCGAGTTGGCCGCCGAGGCCCGCACCGAGACGGGACAGCTGCTGCACCTGCGTACCGAGCAGCGGATCGCACCGGGCGACCAGGTCAAGGTCGCCATCGACCCGCAGCGGCTCCTCGTCTATCCCGCAGGCGCGGCTCAGGCCACCGACCCCCGCCCCGACCACCTCGCGGACACCTCGGAGGCCGCGCGGTGAGCGGCGTCGGGCCTGGCAGGCCGCTGGCGCACTGGCAGCACCGTCTCGCGGAGCGGGGCGTCGATCGGCAACTCTGGTTGCTGGTCCCGGCCCTGATCTTCGTCATCGCCCTGTTCCTCTACCCGTTCTTCTACGGCCTGACGCTCTCGTTCCAGCCGACCAACGGCGGGCCGTTCAGCGACTACGCCCGGTTCTTCTCCGACGCCTACGAGCGGGGCACGATCTGGATCACGCTGCGGATCGCGCTGCCCGCCGCGCTCCTGAACGTCCTCGCCGCCGTGCCGATCGCCTACCGGATGCGCGGTCGGTTCCGGGGCAAGCGGCTGGTCACCACACTGCTGGTCGTGCCGATCACGCTCGGCACGGTGCTCACCGCCCAGGGGCTGCTGAACTTCCTCGGCCCGACCGGTTGGTTCAACCGGATCCTGCTCGCCACGAACCTCATCGACGAGCCGGTGCGGCTGATCCATAACTACTGGGGCGTGTTCTTCTCGCTGGTGATCACCGGCTTTCCGTTCGCGTTCCTGCTGGTGCTCTCCTATCTTTCCGGCATCGACCCGACCCTGGAACGGGCGGCCGCGACGCTCGGGGCGGACTGGCGTCGCCGGTTCCTGCGGATCACGCTCCCGCTGCTGATGCCGGGCCTGGCCACGACCTTCTGCCTGACGTTCGTGCTGGCGTTCAGCGTGTTCCCGTCCGCCGTCCTGGTCGGCAATCCGGCGGGCGAGACGCGGGTCATCTCCCTCGCCGCGTACCAGGCGGCGTACGAGCAGTACGACTACCCGTACGCCTCGGCGATCGCAATGATCATGGGGTTCGTCGAGCTGGTCATCATCGCGTTGGTCCTGGCGGCGCGCAACCGTCTCTACACCGGCTCCACCGGAGGCAAGGGCTGATGGCAACGATCACCCAGGCGCCACCAGCGCGGCCCCCCGCCACCACCGACCGGCGGCGGCGTATCGCCGCGCGACCGGCCGCCTGGATCGTGTGGGGCGTCGTCATCTTCTTCTTCCTCAACCTGCTGGGCGTCGTGGCGTCCGTGCTCGTCAGCTCGTTCGGCCAGCGCTGGTTCGACACCTGGCTCCCCGACGGCTACACCACCAGCTGGTACGGCCGGGCCTGGGATGAGTTCGCGCTCATGCAGGTCATCGTCGTGACGCTCGAGGTCTCCGTGCTCGTCGTTGGCCTCTCGCTGCTGATCGGCGTGCCGGCGGCCTACGTCCTCGCGCGGCGGTCGTTCCCCGGCAAGCGGCTGATCTTCCTCGTGTTCCTGCTGCCCATCCTGATGCCCCCGATCACGTATGGCATCCCGCTGGCGACCGTCCTCTACAAGTTCGGGCTGGCCGGGAACATGTCCGGGGTCGTGCTCGCCAACCTCGTACCGTCGGTTCCCTTCGTCATCCTGACCATGACCCCGTTCATCGAGCAGATCGACCCGCGGATCGAGAGCGCCGCGCGCATGTGCGGCGCGGGCCTGCGGACGGTCTTCCTCCGGGTCCTCACGCCGTTGCTGGTGCCGGGCATCCTCGCCTCCGCGATCCTCGTGCTCGTCCGGACCGTGGGCATGTTCGAGCTCACCTTCCTGACCGCGGGGCCCGACTCGCAGACCATCGTCGTGGCGCTCTACTACTCGATGTCCGCGTCCGGGATCAGGGCGCAGCAGTCGGTCGACGCGATGGCGGTCATCTACACCTCGATGATGCTCGTGCTCCTCGTCGTCGCGCTGCGGTACGTCAACCCGACCCAGCTCGTGGCCCAGGTCAAGGAGGAGCCGGAGCACTGAAGCCCACGGGTGTGGACGGCCCGGCCGCCACCTCATCGAGGATCTCACCCACCCGGCCCGCGGCGCTGATGAGCGCGGGCAGCTTCGCGCGCAGGCCGCGATAGGTCGCGGCGAGGGCGGGGTCGACCGCGATCGGCTCGCTGCGGGCACGGCCGGGATCGAGCTGGGTGACAGCCCCCTTGAGATCGGGAGCGAGGCCGATCGCGAAGAGTCCGAGCGCGGCCGCGCCGAGGGCGGCGTCATCGCCGTCACCCGCCGCCTGGACCGGACGATCCAGAACGGCGGCCATCACCTCGCGCCACAGTGGAGAGCGGAAGGCGTCACCGGTCAGCCGGACGCTGCTGATCGGCGTCAGCTCGGCCACGCGGTCGAGGACGACGCCGAGTTGCAGGCACACTCCTTCGACGGCGGCCCGCACCAGGTGGCCGCGGGAGTGCTCGCTCCGCAGCCCCAGGTACGCCCCCGGCGGGTCGGATCCTGCTGCCGGGTCGTCGAGTAGATAGGGGAGCATCACGAGGCCGTCGCTTCCCGGGGGAATCCGCTCCGCGAGATCCAGAAGCGTGGGCGCGGCATGGTCGAGGTCGGGCGCGAGGGCACGTCCCGCCCAACGTACGACGTTGCCGCCGTTGCTGACCGCTCCGCCGACAACCCACGCGTCCTCGGTCAGCGCGTCGCAGAAGAGGGTTTCCGCCTCGTCGACGAGCGGAGCTGAGACGACCGTGCGCAGGGCCCCGGTGGCCCCGAGCGACAGGTTGCCGACGGTGCTGTCGATCGCCGCCGCGCCGAGGTTGTGCAAAGGGCCGTCGCCCGCACCCACGACGACGGGTGTACCGGACGGGAGGCCGACGGCCCGTCCGGCAGGGGCCGAGAGCCGCAACGCCGCGGTCGTGGGCAGGACCGGGGGCAGTTGGCTCTCCGACACACCGACGAGGTCGAGTACGGCGCGGCTCCACGCCCGACGGTGGACGTCGAACATCCCGGTTCCGGAGGCCGAGGACAGCTCGGTGACCAGCTTGCCGGTGAGCCGGTACAGCAGGTAGTCCTTGAGGCCGATCCACCACCGGGTCGCCATGCAGAGGTACGGCTCATGGCGGGCAAACCACATGAGCTTGCACAGCGGGCTCATCGGGTGCACCGGCGTGCCCGTCAATCGGTGCAGTTCCCGCCCCTGCCCGGAGATCCGCAGGTCGCGGGCCGCCTCCGACGACCGCGAGTCGGCCCGGGTCAGCAGCGGCGTCACTGGCGTCATCGCCGCGCCGAGCCCGATCAGGCCGTACATGGCGGAGCTCATCGCGAGGGCGACGACCTCCGCCCCGGCGGTGTCGGCGACACACGCGGACGTCGCCTCCAGGGTGGCCGCCACGAGTACCTCCGGATCCTGTACCTGCCAGCCGGGCGCTGGCTGAAGGAGCGGGTACTTCCGCCTCGCGACGTGTCGCGCGGTGCCGTCCAGCGCGAACGCGGCCACCCGCACCGCCGTGACGCCCACGTCGACCCCGAGAATGACACGACGTCCTGGCCGCATGCGCACATGGTCGAGCGGCGTCCGGTGGGCCGGCAAGCGGTTGCGCGCAGTTGTCGTCGCCCTGGTTGAGCGACAACTTGCTGATGCGTGGGATCGGGCTGCTCGAGGGCGGAACGCCAAACCTGACGCGTTACGTGTTCACCGACTCGCGCGCCCGGACATTCTTCCCCGATTGGGAGCAGGTGGCCGACGAGCGTGCCTTCGACCTGTGGCTGGGGCCTTCTGCGGAAGCCTCATGGTTCCGTGCCGAGCTCGCCCCCTGGCTGGCATGGAGTTCACCCGACGACTCAACCGCCACCTGCCCCCACCGCCCGCCCCGTTTCGGCTCAACCATCCCATCGGGCAGGAGCTTCGGTGGCAGCGGGAGAAGCTCGAGTTGCCGCGAACCGACGCGCAGGAGCTGGTCGTTCTCCTGCCGGCCGATGACGCGACGGCGCGGGCGATGGAGCGACTGCGCCGCCAACCCGACCGCATGCTTCGCGCGGTCGGCCTACCGAACCGGGTCAAGGCCCCGTTGATGGAGATGGGCTGCGTGCGGTAGCTGCCCGCAGAGCCTGGCGAGGTCGCCTTCGAGGGCTTACCGGGACCAAACCAAGTCTCTACGGGGTCTCCTTTTGCGTACGCTCAAGGTGCATGTCGCCCGGGGTCACGGGGTGACCAGGGACGTTGATGCACAACTGTCCCGGCTCGGCACCGCACGTGGGGCAGGGGCGGTACGACTCGACAGGCCCCGGATCGAGGCCCCTCGCCAGGGCCGCTCGGACGATGTCGTCGGCCGCGTGGTGTAGCTCAAGGTCCCGATGTCTCACGGCAGCCTGGTGGATTCGCTGGAGCGCGCTTCGCGCCAGCTCCGATGGGTCATTCATCCAACCGACCTTCCCGCTGTGCTCGCCGTCGCACGTACTACCCGTGTTCAACTGCCGAGCACCGGCCTGGTTGGCGCCGCTGGCGCGTGGGCGGCGGCGACGATGTGCTCCAGCGCGGCCGCGCGCCGCTGAAACGCGTGCCGCCCGTGCCGAGTGAGCTGGACTTAGGTCGGCCGTGCCCGGTGGCGGGGCCGGCAGCCGGCCCGACTGCGGCCAGGACCCGCGCGACGTGGGGGAGCACGGGCGAACCAGGGCGAGAACTCTGCCCGCGGCACTGGGCCATCTGGCAGCGTCTACCCTGTCACCGAGGAAGGCGGATCATGATCGTTACGTGTTGTCGGGCGCGGGTCTTCCCCCCGTCCAGGGTCGGCCGATGATGAGCGCGATCGCATTCCTCAACATCGCCATGCACGGGCACATCAACCCGACGCTGCCGGTCGTGGCTGAGCTTGTGCGCCGTGGCCACTCCGTCACCTACCACACGACGCCCGCCTACGCGGAGGAAATCGCCACCACCGGCGCGCGAGTGGTCGCCTACTCCGGGGATGACATACCGCTGTCCGGCCCGCCGACGCCCGTCACGGTGATGGAGCAGCTCGCGCGCACCGCCGTACGCGTACTGCCCGCCGTCCTCACCGATTTGCGCGGTGCCCGGCCGGATCTGGTCGTGCACGACTCCCTCTGCCTGTGGGGGCCGGTGGTCGCCCGCGAACTCGACGTACCGGCGGCGTCGTCGTTCACCACGTTCGCGTTCAACCGGCACGTGCCCAGCCCCACCCACGGCTCCTGGGAGCTGCTCGCGGCGGCGGCGGTCAAGCCCCGCCCCACCGCGGGGTACCTGAAGTCGCGCTGGGAGCTGAGCCGCCGGTACGACACGGAAGCGGTGCCCCTGATCGACCTGGCGAACATCCGCCAGCCGCTCAACCTGGTCTACACCTCGCGGGCGTTCCACCCCGAGGCCGACAGTTTCGACCAGTCCTACCGGTTCGTCGGGCCGAGCATCGGTGCCCGCCCAGCCGACTCGTCGTTCCCGCTCGATCAGCTGCGCGATCCGGTGCTCTACGCCTCGCTGGGCACGGTGTTCGGCGCCGACCCGCAGTTGCTGCGCACCTTTGCCAACGCGCTCGCCCCGCTGGGCGGCACCGTGATCGTCTCCACCGGGCCCACCGACCCCGCCACGGTCGGTCAGCTGCCGGCCAACGTGATCGTCCACCGCTCGGTACCGCAGCTGGAAGTCCTGTCCCGTGCAGCGCTGTTCATCACCCACGGCGGGGTGAACAGCGTCAACGAGGCCCTGTACGCCGGCGTCCCGATGCTGGTGGTCCCGCAGGGCGCCGACCAGTCGTTGGTGGCGTCCCGCATCGTCGAGCTCGATGCCGGCCTCGCGATCCGCACCGAGGACGTCACGGTGGAGGTCCTGCGCGCCCTCGCCCGGCGCCTGCTGGACGAGCCCCGATTCCGGGCCGCCGCGAACACCCTGCGGGTAGCCCAGCGCGAGGCCGGCGGCTATACGCGCGCCGCCGACGAACTCGAGCGCTATGTGCAGCGGACCGGCTCGTTCGCTCAGCCGGCCCCTGCCGACCTCCCACCGCAGGGCTGACCGATGTCCCTGGTCGTCGCCGTCATGCTGCTCTTCGCCGGGCTGTCCGAGGCCGTCGGGCGCCTCCTGCCCGTGGTGGCACGCCTGTCCGGCGTGTCGCACACCAGGGTGTTGGTGATGGTGCTGGCCGGCGCCGTGGTCGACGGCGCGGTGTTCGCGCTCTGGCCACTGTCCGCGTGGACCCTCGCCGAGCTGGTGCTGCCCGCCGCGTCGTCCGACGAATCCGCGCTGGCCTGGACACAGGGCCTGGCCGCCCCGCTGCTGCTTGCCGCGGTCCTCGCGTTTCCGCTGCTCGGGCCGCTGCTGCACCTGGTCCTCATGGTGGGAGTGGGGGCCGGCCTCGCCACTGCCCTGGCCACGGTGGCCGGGCTCGGCTGGTGGGATGCCGCCGGCTGCGTGGCCGTCGCGGGAGTCGGGCTCGGCGTTGCCGTCGAGGGCATCCGCCGCCTGGTCGTGCGGCTCAACACGACAAGAGCACCGGAGCGGTTTCCGTGATCGAACTTGCGCTCCTGCTGCTGCTCGGCGGGATCGGACCGGTCCTGCTCGCCGAAGCTCTGCTCGCCCGCTACGAGGTGGTGGTCTACGCCGCAGGCTGGCGGAGCCCCACCGCGGCGCGACCCAAGGGCATGCCCCCCGCCCGAGGCGCGGACCCGGACCGCCCCCCGGACGCGTACCTCGTCTATCTGGACGGTATCGGGAAACGCCGCTTCCACGACACCCGCGACGGCGGCCGACTGGTCAAGGCCCTGATCGCCGGAGCGCCGGAGCTCAGGGTGCTGGGCCAGGTGCAGCCGTACTCCCCGCTGGCTCTGCCGCTCGCCGACCGGCCGGTGTGGGTCTGGCTGCGCCGCCACATCGGTCTGGTGCTGTTTCTGCACAACGTGATGCAGACCTTCGTCGCCGCCGACCGCCGGTACCGTCCCCTGTACAACCGCGCCGTCGGCTCGCAGATCGCCACTCAGCTCCGAGACGCCGGCTATCGGCGGGACAGCGGCATTCCCGTGGTGATGCTCAGTTACAGCGGTGGCGCCCAGGTCGCCACCGGCGCGGTGGACGAACTGTGGTCCCAGCTGCGTCCTCCGCTCTGGTTGATCACTCTCGGCGGGTTCCACAACGGCGCCAACGACATCAGCCACGCCCAGCACCTCGACCAGCTCACGAGTGCCGGCGACCGGATCGAGCGGGTCGGCACCTGGATGTTCCCGCAGCGGTGGCGGCTGTTCCGCCGGAGCGGATGGAACCGGGCCGACCGCGCAGGGAAGATCACCGTGCACCGCCTCGACCCGGCCACCCACGTGGGTCCGCGCAGCTACATCAGCCCGGAGGCCCGGCTACCCGATGGCCGCAGTCACCTCGACCGGACCGCGGACACCGTGATCGCGCTGATCCGGGATCGCCTCAGCGCGACCGCGCGGAACGACGGCCCGCTGCCCTGAGCGAACCGCCACCACCGGCGCGCGAGTGGTCCCCTACTCCGGGGATGACGTACCGCTGTCCGGCCCACCGACGCCCGTCACTCAGTCGACGATACGTACGGATGGCCGCGGCCAGATCTCGCGACCCGCTCTCCAGCCCGAGTCCCGGCAGCTACCGCTCCGGCCGCGCCGAACTCGACGTCGTCTTCCGGCCGACGGGGCGTGATCGGGCCGTCATTGGCCGCCCACCGGAACGGGAGCAGACCCGGTAGTTCCGCGGTCATCGCTGGGCTGCCGAGGAGATGACGCGGGGATGGCGTTGTCGATGAGGACGGCGGCGATGGCGGCGGCGGTGGGGAAGGATTCGCTGTTGAGGACTCGGGTGCGGGCCGAGGCGCCGTCGATGAGCAGCGCCAGTTGTTCGCCGAGTTGTTCGGGGTTGGTGGCGCCGGCTTCGCGGGCGGTTTCGGTGAGCCGCGCGGCGATGGCGGTCTTGTAGCCGCGTGCGTACTGGGATGCGGGGTGTTGGGGGTCGTGGAGTTCGACGGCCGCCCCGATGTAGGGGCACAGGGGCGTGGACGCGGGCATCTCGAAGGCGGCCAGGAGTCGTTCGCGGGGTGTGAGGTCGGTGCGCTCGAACACTCCGGGCATGACGTCGGGATCGAATCGGCGCAGGTATTCGGCGACGAGTTCGTCCTTGCTGGTGAAGTGCTGGTAGGCCGTGCGCTTGGACACCTGGGCCACGGCGCAGAGTTGGTCCATGCCGGTGCGGTTGATGCCCTGATCGCGGAACAGCTGCTGTGACGCGCTGAGGATGCGCTCGCGTGCGCCCCTGCCACGGCGCCGGCCCAGGGGGCCCTTCTCCAACTCCGTCATGCCTTCAGTATAGACCGTTCGGTACAGACCGGTCTACATAGCTTGCGTACGGGTTGATCATCGGTTACGTTAAGCATACAGTACGGTGTACATACGCCTGGACCGTGCGCCGATCGCGATGACGGCGATTTCGCAAGGCGAGAGCGGTCCCGATGATCGTCGGTGCGCCATGGCGCACCGGGCGTCCCACGGGTGGGGTCGGTACCGACCGGTGTATGTAGCTTGCGCGCCGACCAGTCATCGGGTACGTTACGTACACAGCCTGGTGTATATAAGAACCGAACTGTTTCGGATACCCATCAATTCAACGGAGTGATCGTGGGAAAGCTCGATGGCAAGGTAGCGGTGATCACCGGCGGATCCACCGGCATGGCACTGGCCGGCGCCAAACTGTTCGTCGAGGAAGGAGCGCACGTCTTCATCCAGGCCCGGCGGCAGGAAGCACTGGACGACGCCGTCAAGCTGATCGGCCGCAACGTCACCGCCGTCCAGGGTGACGCGGCCGAACTGGACGACCTGGACCGCTTGTACGACACCGTCAAGCGGGAAAAGGGCTCGATCGACGTGCTGTGGGCCAGCGCCGGGATGGGCGAACCCGCCGTCCTCGGCGAGATCACCGAGGAACAGTTCCACCGCGCCTTCTGGCTTAACGCGCGCGGCACCCTGTTCACCGTGCAGAAGGCACTGCCGCTGATCAACGACAACGGCTCGATCTTCATGACCGGATCCAACGCCTCCCTCGGCGCCTTCCCCGGCTGGAGCCTCTACGCGGGAAGCAAAGCCGTCCAGCAGGCCTGGGCCCGCGTCTGGCTCAACGAACTGCGCGACCGCAAGATCCGGGTCAACGTCCTGACCCCCGGCCAGGTCGCCACCGCCAAGCAGGAAGAACTGTTCGACGAGGCAACCAAGGCCGCATTCGAGTCCCTCATCCCCCGCGGAAAGATGGGCCGCCCCGAAGAAATCGCCACCGTCGCCCTGTTCCTCGCCTCCGACGACTCCAGCTACGTCAACGGCCTGGAACTGGTCGCCGACGGCGGCACCACCGCCATCTGAGCACACACCAGGAATGCCGCGGGCACCACCCCACAACGAGACAGAGCGACACCTCGAGAACAGGAAGCACCCTCATGAGCAGCATCACCCTCATCGGTACGGGGAACATGGCCCGTACCATCGGCACGCTCGCGGTGGCGGGCGGCAACACCGTCGAGGTCATGGGACGCGATCAGTCCAAGGCCGATGACCTGGCCAAGGCTCTGGGCGGCGGCGCGACGACGGGCAAGTGGGGCACCGTCCCGGCCGGGGACATCGTCATCACGGCCCTGTTGTACGACGGTGTCGTTCCGGTCGTCGCCGAGTACGGAGACGCCCTGGCGGGCAAGGTCATCGTCGACATCAGCAACCCCTTCAACGCCACGTTCGACGGACTGGCCCACAGCGAGGAGACCTCGATCGCGCAGGAGGTCGCCAAGGTGGCCCCGGCCAGCGCCAGCGTGGTGAAGGCATTCAACACCATCTTCCGTAATGTCCTGGAGAAGGGCCGGCCCAACGTCTTCATCGCTGGCGACAATGCGCAGGCCAAGGCGGGCGTGGCGGCATTCATCGAGAGCCTCGGGCTGCGCCCGCTGGACGTCGGCGGCCTGAAGATGGCGCACTGGCTGGAAGGAGTGGGCGTGGTCACGGTGGGCCTCGCCGGCAACGGGGTTGGCCACTGGGACTTCGCCCTCGGCGTCAACGAATTTACCGGCTGAGCCCCCGGGGCCGAGCAGTCGGCGAACAGGGCGCCGTGTGCCCTGACAATGGTTGATGGATCACCGACTCGCTGATGTCGGATATCAATGTTGGCGAGGCGCGTACCGGCCGGATCATTCGGCTCGTCCCGGCGCTGGGCGCTGCAGCCCGAGGCGACCAGCAAGCCGGTTCACCACCGCCGCGAGGGCGGCCGGAGTGGGGCGGCGGCTCACCATGAAGAGCGTGAGGCGGCCGGGTACGGGCGCGGCGGACACCCGGTCCCCATCCTGGGCGTAGGCGAGCCCGAGCCCGCGGGGCAGGACGGCCGGGCATCCCAGTAGTCGCGCCATTCGTACGGCCGTCTCCGCGGTGGCCGCCGTGCGAGGCCGGGCGCCGAGGCCGGAGAGTCGTTGGTGCAGGGTGTCCGTGGACATGTCGTAGGTGTAGATGGCAACGTCGAGATCGGCGAACGGCCGCCGGCCCTTGCGCAGCGACGCTGCCGGTGGTGTCAGGACGGCCAGTCGGTCGCTCGCAACCGGTACGGCGCTCACGGTGGTGGGTAGACGCATCTGGTTGGCGACGGCGACGAACGCGGCGTCCAGCGACCCTTCGCCGACCCACTCCACGAGCCTGTCGCCATGGTCCGTCACCTGGTTGACGGTCGAGTCGTCCATCAACACGTCGAGCGCCGGAAAGAGCAACGGTGCGAGGCTGCTGAAGGTGCCGACGTTGAACGTTCGTGCCCGCGCGGCGGCGCGCGTCCGGTCGAAGATGCGTCCCAGATGATCAAGCACGTGGGTCGCCTCGGCGCACAGCGCACGACCGGCCGGTGTCGGCCGCGCCCCGGTCGTGTCCCGGTCGAAGAGCCGTTCACCGACCCGCCGCTCGAGCGCCGCCAGGCGGTTGCTTGCGGCCGGCTGGCTGATGAGCAGCTCCCGTCCGGCGGCTCCGAGGGAGCCGTGCCGCGCCACCGCCTCGACCAACCGGAGATCCTCGACGGAGGGGAATGAGCTCATATCCCCAGGCTATGAGCTCCGATGCCGATCCGCCAACTACCAGCGCTTTCTGCCCCACCCGACGATTACTGCGTGAATGCCAGACGCGAAATCGCCGCCATGCTGACAACCACCTTCGTGAGCTGGATGGGTCAACGTACGACGGCCGTCGCGCTTCCGCTCGTCGCGCTCGCCGGGACCGGATCCGCCTGGTCCACCGGGTTGGTCGGTGGGGCGGTGGGCCTGCCCATGCTCGCCTCGCCCTGGTGGGCCAGGCGCCTGCGTCAGCGACTGACCACGGGCAGAGCCCTCGCCTGGGTGCTCGCGGTCCAGGTGGTCGGCTTGCTCGTCGTTCCGATCGGTGCGGCTGTCGGAACGGTCAGTGCGGTTCACCTCGCCGTCGCCGGGCTGGTCATCGGATGTGCCACCGCTCTGAGTGGCCCGGGGCAACGGGCGGTGCTCTCGGACATCGGCGACAGCCTCGGGTCCACCGTCGCGGCGAAGCTGCTGGCCTGGCAGGATCTCCTGCACCGCAGCACGATGATCCTGGCGCCACCGCTGGCCGGGTGGGCCGTGGCCGTCGGCGGACCGCTGCCCCTGCTCTGGGCAGAGGCCGCCGGCGTCGGTGCGGGAGCGGTCCTCCTGCTCACCGTTCGCGCCACCGCGGCGGTCGCCCCGCCAGCCCGTTCGGCCGGTGCTCCGGCCCTGCGGCACGTGCTGGCGCAGCACAGGGACATCCGTCGTGCCGTGACGATGTCGGGAGTCGGCGGGCTCGTATGGGTCGCGTTCACCCTCGGTCTCGCGATCCTCGGCGCCGAGACCGGGCGGCCCGGGGTACTCATAGCGGCAGGCATGACCGGATACGGCCTGGGCTCGCTCACCGGTGCGCTGCTGGCGCCGATGCTCGTTCCGCGAATGCCGGCGCTCGCGACGATGGCGATCGGATGGGCCGTCCTCGGCGTGATGTTCATGGCCCTGCCCGCCGTGGCATCGTCCGTCGTCCTGCTGGCGTGCGTGGCCGCCGTTGGTGGCTTCTGCATGCCGCTCGGCATCGGCGCCCTCAACCGGATCATCAGCACGCGCACCGATGGCGCCGACCGGCGAGCGGCCTTCGCAGCGGAGAGTCTCGTACACGATGGCGCGGTGTCCATCGGTCTGCTCGCCGGGGGCGCGATCATCGGCGTCGTCGGCGCGGGCCCGACTCTCGTCGCCGCCGGAGTCGCCCAGGTCGCCGTCGCGCTCTTCGCCGGCCCGTGGCCGAAAATCTCGCGGCTCGAACGACGGCATCGACGTGGTGCCGGCCGTCGAGTACGTTACCGGCGAGTCCGTCTGGCGATGGTGGACGACGGGGAGGCCGCGTGGCCGGGAAACACCGTTCGTGGTGGGGCTGGGGGCACGTCGAGGACGCGGTGACCGGCGCGGAGGCCACGGCGTTGGCGGATCGGGTGCGTACCCTGCTGCCCGACGCCGACCTGACCGCGCACGTCGCCCCGCCGGTGGCCGATCTCGCCCTGCGCGCGCCGCGGGTCGATCCGCCGGCGTCACTGGCTCGACTGTGCTCGACGGACCTCGCCGACCGGGCCGCGCGCACCCACGGCAAGGCGTTCCGGGACGTCGTCCGTAACCTGCGCGGGGACGTCCACGACCCGCCGGATCTGGTGGTCCGGCCGATGACCGAGCAGGACGTCGTCGATGTGCTCGACTGGTGCGCCGGCCGGGGCATCGCGGTGATCCCGTACGGCGGCGGCTCGTCGGTGGTTGGCGGTGTGGAGCCGAGGATCGACGACGCGTATCCCGCGGCGGTCAGTCTCGACCTCGGGCGCCTCGACCGGGTGCTGGAGGTGGACCCGACCAGCCGGGCGGCGCGCATCCAGGCCGGTGTGTTCGGCCCGGCGTTGGAGGATCAGCTTCGGCGGTACGACCTCACCCTGCGGCACTTCCCGCAGTCGTTCGAGTTCTCCACCCTGGGTGGCTGGTTGGCCACCCGCGCCGGCGGTCACTACGCCACCGTCCTCACCCACATCGACGACCTGGTGGAGTCGATGCGGGTGGTCACCCCGGCGGGCATCAGCCAGTCGCGCCGGCTGCCCGGCTACGGCGCCGGGCCGTCCCCGGATCGGCTGTTCCTCGGCTCGGAGGGCGTGCTCGGCGTCATCACCGAGGCGTGGATGCGGCTGCAGGACCGGCCCCGCTGGCGGGCGGGCGCCTCGGTGCACTTCACCGACTACGACCGGGCGGTCGCCGCCACCCGGGCCATCGCCCAGTCCGGCCTGTACCCGAGCAACTGCCGGCTGCTCGACCCGGTGGAGGCGCTCCTCAACGCCGGTGTCGCCACCAGCGGCGGTGTGCTCGTCCTGGGCTTCGAGTCCGCCGACCACCCGGTCACACCGTGGTTGGACCGCGCCGTCGAGCTCTGCCGCGACCACGGGGGAGCCCTGCCGGAGCCGTCCCGCGGCGACGACCCGTCCGGCCCACGGCAGCGGACCGCCGCCGACGCCTGGCGCTCGGCGTTCCTGCGGATGCCGTACCAGCGCGACGCGCTCGCCGCCCGGTCGATGATCGTGGAGACGTTCGAGACCGCCTGCACCTGGGACCGATTCCCCGCCCTGCGCGCCGCCGTGCTCGACGCGGCCGGGGAAGCGCTCCGGGCCGTCGCTGCGACCGGTGTGGTCACCTGCCGCTTCACGCATGTCTACCCGGACGGTCCCGCCCCCTACTTCGGCGTGTACGCCACCGGCCGCTGGGGCGCCACCCTCGCCCAGTGGGACCAGATCAAGCATGCCGTCTCCGACGCGTTGCTCGCCGCCGGCGGCACCATCACCCACCACCACGCCGTGGGCCGCGACCACCGACCGTGGTACGACCGGCAGCGTCCGGACCCGGTCGCGCTGGCGCTGCGCGCCACCAAGAGTGCGCTCGACCCGTCCTGGATCCTCAACCCCGGCGTCCTCGTCGATCCCGCCAGCTGACCCACGGCTCTGCCGTCGCTGAATGAACAACTCTTCGGCCTGCTGGTACGGCATCGGCGGTGCGCAGTAGCGTGTCTGATATCGCGGGGTTTCGCCCTTTCGGTGAACTCCTCCTTTCGGGTCGAGGCTGAGCCAAACTTGAACTGCTCCAGAAAAGTGGACTATGTTCGGCACGTGGCGTCCGACTTCGAGGCTCAGCTGCGGGCGGTCTCGTTGCGCGTGACCCGGCCCCGGCTGGCGGTGCTCTCCGCGCTGCGCGACCATCCGCACGTCGACACCGACACGGTGATCCGGCTGGTACGGACCGATCTCCCCACGGTCTCCCACCAGGCGGTGTACGACGTCCTGCGCGCGCTCACCGACGCCGGTCTGGTGCGGCGTATCCAGCCCGCTGGTGCGACCGCTCGCTACGAAGCGCGGGTGGCGGACAACCACCACCACATCGTGTGCCGCTCCTGCGCTGCGATCGCCGACGTCGACTGCGCTGTCGGCCAGGCTCCCTGTCTTACCGCCTCGGACGACCACGGGTTCGTGGTCGACGAGGCGGAGGTCGTCTACTGGGGCACCTGCCCCGACTGCGCGACCGAACGCACCGCCCAGCGATCCGTCAGTTCGGAAGGAAGTACATGAGCGACACCCAGGACAACGCTCCCTCCAGCGCCCAGGGCGTGGACAAGAAGGAGGCGGCCGGCTGCCCGGTCGCGCACGACTCCGTGACCGCGCACGGCAGCGAGAGCGAGAACCCGGCGATCGACTCGCCGACCCCGAAGACCGGAGGTCGTCCGCGCACCAACCGGGACTGGTGGCCCAACCAGCTCGACCTCTCGGTGTTGCACGCCCACTCGTCCAAGAGCAATCCGCTGGGCGAGAACTTCAGCTACGCCAAGGAGTTCGCCAAGCTCGACGTCGAGGCCCTCAAGCAGGACATCGTCAACGTCCTCACCACCTCGCAGGACTGGTGGCCGGCGGACTTCGGCCACTACGGCGGTCTGATGATCCGGATGAGCTGGCACTCTGCCGGCACCTACCGCATCCACGACGGTCGTGGCGGCGCCGGCGACGGCGGGCAGCGTTTCGCCCCGCTCAACAGCTGGCCCGACAACGCCAACCTCGACAAGGCCCGCCGGCTGCTGTGGCCGGTCAAGCAGAAGTACGGCCAGCAGATCTCCTGGGCCGACCTGCTCGTGCTCGCCGGCAACGTCTCCCTGGAGTCGATGGGCTTCAAGACCTTCGGCTTCGGCTTCGGCCGCGAGGACGTGTGGGAGCCCGAGGAGATCTTCTGGGGTCCCGAGGACACCTGGCTGGGCGACGAGCGCTACGTCGGCGAGGCCGAGATGACGCCCGAGGTCGGCGCGACCGAGATGGGCCTCATCTACGTCAACCCGGAGGGCCCGAACGGCAACGCGGACCCGAAGGCGGCGGCGTACTTCATCCGGGAGACCTTCGGCCGGATGGCGATGAACGACGAGGAGACGGTCGCCCTCATCGCCGGTGGCCACACCTTCGGCAAGGCCCACGGTGCGGCCCCCGCCGACAACCACGTGGGCCCGGAGCCCGAGGGTGCCCCGCTGGAGGCGCAGGGCCTGGGCTGGCTGAGCAGCCACGGCAGCGGCAAGGGCCGGGACACGATCACCAGCGGCCTCGAGGTGACGTGGACCGACGTGCCGACGCAGTGGAGCAACCGCTTCTTCGAGATCCTCTTCGGCTTCGAGTGGGAGCTCGTCACGAGCCCCGCCGGTGCGAAGCAGTGGGTCGCCAAGGACGCCCCGGAGATCATCCCGGACCCGTTCGACGCGTCCAAGAAGTACAAGCCCACGATGCTCACGACCGACCTGGCCCTGCGTTTCGATCCGGCGTACGAAAAGGTCTCGCGCCGCTTCCTGGAGAACCCCGACGAGTTCGCGCTGGCGTTCGCCAAGGCCTGGTACAAGCTGCTGCACCGCGACATGGGCCCGATCGACCGCTTCCTCGGCCCGTGGGTGGCGGAGCCCCAGCTGTGGCAGGACCCGGTGCCGGCCGTCGACCACGAGCTCGTGGGTGACGCCGACATCGCCGCTCTGAAGGCGAAGGTCCTGGAGTCCGGCCTCACGACCGCCCAGTTGGTCTCCACCGCCTGGGCTTCCGCCGCCAGCTTCCGGTCCACCGACAAGCGCGGCGGCGCCAACGGCGCGCGGATCCGCTTCGAGCCGCAGCGCAGCTGGGAGGTCAACCAGCCCGAGCAGCTCGCGGCGGTGCTGGAGACCCTCGAGGGCATTCAGCGGGAGTTCAACGAGGCCGGCGGCGCGAAGATCTCGCTCGCGGACCTGATCGTGCTGGCCGGCTCGGCCGCCGTCGAGAAGGCGGCGCGCGACGCCGGCGTCGAGGTGACCGTGCCGTTCCACCCGGGCCGCACCGACGCCACGCAGGAGTTGACCGACGTCGAGTCCTTCCGGGTCCTCGAGCCGCGTGCCGACGGGTTCCGCAACTACCTGCGTCCCGGTGAGAAGACCCAGCCGGAGGTGCTGCTTCTCGACCGTGCCTACATGCTCAGTCTGTCCGCGCCCGAGATGACCGTCCTCGTCGGCGGTCTGCGCTCCCTCGGGGCCAACGTCGGCGGCGCGCGGCACGGTGTCCTCACCGACCGGCCCGGCGTGCTCACCAACGACTTCTTCGCCAACCTGCTCTCCCCGGGCACCCGGTGGAAGGCGTCGGAGTCCGACGAGCACGTGTACGAGATCCGGGACCTGGCCACCGACGAGGTGAAGTGGACCGCGACCGCGGTCGACCTCATCTTCGGCTCCAACTCCCAGCTGCGGGCCCTCGCGGAGGTCTACGCCAGCCAGGACGCGCGCGACAAGTTCGTGACTGACTTCGTCGCAGCCTGGACCAAGGTCATGGAACTGGACCGGTTCGACCTCGACTGACCCGGCTCCACACGGCGAGCCCCGGTCGATCCATCAGCGATCGACCGGGGCTCGCCTGCACGGCGCGTCGACCGTCACGGTGGACGCGCGTGGACGATCTATGCCGTTCGGGTCGGGGTTGGCGCGTTGTCGAGCAGCGCGCCCAGTCGAGCGGCGGACTCGTCGGTCAGGCGATAGAGGCCCTGAAGGCTGATGGAGCGTTTGAGACGGCCGTCGGCGACGTACTTCAGGGTGCGCTCGTCCCCGCGTCGGTTGCGCCAGGTCAGCACGGTGAGCAGGTCGCCGGGTATGGCGACGTCGAAGCGGATCGGTGTCGCCTCCACGTGCACAGGGCTCGCCTCGCATCCGCCGGCACCGAGCACCGCCCACTCATCGTGACCGGGATAGACCGTCCCGCCCCATGTTGTCGGCGCGGCGCCGCAACACTCGCGCGGCTGCTTGTCCAACACGCGAAGACGGCTCACCACGTGGACCACGCACCGGTTGACGTGCAGCGCGAAGACATCGTCGCCGACGCCGACGCTCGTCCAACTGGGAAGCGACTGGTGCAACCCGCTGAACGCCACCGGGGGCCGCTGCCCCACGCGCTGTCTGCGCAGCTCGCGGCAGACGTCCTGGGTCCACAGGGTGGTGAAGGCAGCCGACATGGCCGTGATCATAAAGACGATGGCCGACAGTCCCGATCTCAGCGGCGGAGGTGGAACGGCAACCTCGGCAGCAGTTGCTCCAGTTCGATGGCACCATCAGCCCGATCCAGAGCAGCACCGGAAGCGCGACCAACCCGAGCGCACCGACGAGGACCACCTGTGTCATCGCGGGACCGACGGGTGTCGCGGGCCGAGGTTCCATCACCCCGGCCAGGCCGCGGATTCGTTCGTCGCCGCTCACGTCGCCCCCGTGTCCGTCGGCTCCACCGGCCCGTCGGCCCGCGCAGCGACTGTGTGTCCGCGCAGCCTCGCACGAACCAGGACAGCGGCGGATCCGGTGTTCGGATGCCCTCCCACTGCGGTATGGGGGAGATCAGCGGACGACGTCCCAGGCTTGACCTTCCCTCCTGCTGGCGACCTTCGGCCGGGCCGGACGGACGGACGTATCGCCCTTCGGGCGACGGGGCTCCGGTGTCAACGTCTCCCGCTCGGCCCGTCCGTCCCGTCCTGCTCGACGGCGGCCAGGATCTCACGGGCGGCGGCTTCGTCGTCGGCGGCGATCAGCACGTGGACCCCTTGCAGCTGTAGGTGCGGCTCCTGCCCGCCGACGTCATCCGCCGCAACGACGGCTCTGAGGCCGTAACTGCGCAGCAGGCCGACGATGAGTTCCGCCTCCGTGCGGCTGCCGACAACCGTCAACGGCACCGTTGTGCGTTCCTCCATGCATTCCCTCCTTCGTTCCAGCTCGCTCAGCGGCCAACGGCGGGAACGGCTGGATGACATCGAACAACACCGACCGGGGCGTACGGGCGTGATTCGCCAACCCGGTGGGACACTCGCCGCCGAGCAGCTCAGCGCAGGCCGGCCACCCAGCGCGCATTGCGGACGAAGGTGCGGCGGGTGGTGTCGGGGTCGTCGAGGAAGCAGCCGACCATGAGGGCGTCGCGCAGCATGGCGAGGGTCTCGGACTTGGCGTCGACGTCGTCGCGGCCGGCCTCCCCGAGCAGGCGCCGCAGCTCGGCGAGGGACCAGGCGCGGTGCTTGCTGATCACCTGGCGCACCGGGCTTCCGGGATCGGGGAACTCGCCGGCCGCCTTGGTGAAGGGGCAGCCGTGGTTGTGGTGTCGGTAGGCGTCTTCGGCGATCCCCTCGATGGCCATTTCGAGCGCGTGGTCGGCGGAGACGGCGCGGCCGAGGCCGTCGTTCCACAGGGCCCGGATCATCTGGTCCTCGCGTTTGAGGTACGCCACGACGAGTGCCTCCTTGCCGGTGAAGTGCCGGTAGAGCGTGGCGCGGGTGACTCCGGCCTCCTGAAGGACGCGGTCGACCCCGACGCTGTTGATGCCGACGGTGTAGAACAGGCGGCTCGCCGCCGCGAGGAGCTGCTCGCGGGGTGCTGACTGCCGGGTGGTCGCCATCGTGGGATCCTACCCCTAAGACTGATCGTTCTTTCTGATATCCGTCGGCGATATGCTGCGCGGCGGGGCGATGACCTGGCCGTGCCAGGTGAACAAGAACGTCCGTTCTTTCTTTGAGCGTGGGGGAGACAGGCATGAGCAGGACCGCCGATCGGATGGCGGCGGCGTATTTCGACGCCATCGAGTTCCTCTGCGAGGTAACCCCGAAGGGCTGGTACGCCGAGCGGGGCACCGCCCGCGCGGCGGTGACCCACGCCGGCGTCGCAACGTTGAACGTGGCCTACGACACGACGCGGGATCCGGATCTCGGGTCGCTCGACGAGATGGCGACCGAGGTCGGCAGGCAGGCGACGCGCTGGTCGATCATGGTTCGGGGCGAGGCGGGCGAAGAGGTCACCGATTTCGCTGCCCGGCACGGGTTGTTCGAACGCAGTGATCTGCCGCTGCTGGCCTGCACCGCGGGCGACATCGTGCTCCGGCCCGACACGGCGCAGCGGGAGCTGGTGCGCCAGGTCGGCGCGGACGAGAGCGACCTCTACACCGAGGCCCTCACCCGGGGCTTCGATGCTCCCGAGGGCATCTTCGGCTCGCTGATGGGCGGTGCGGTGCTCGACGCCGACCCCATCACCGGCTATCTGGCCGAGGAACTTGGCCGGCCCGTTGGCACCGGGCTCGGGATGCGGACCGCCGGTGTGGTCGGCGTGTTCAACATCGCCGTCGTTCCGTCCGCACGGGGCGGTGGCTTCGGCCGGGCGATCACCGAGGCCGTACTGCGGGACGGCATCGCAGCCGGCGCGGACGCGGCCTACCTGCACTCCAGCGCGATGGGCCGGCCGCTCTACGAGTCGATGGGCTTCGGTCTCGTGGAGAACTGGACCGTGTTCCACGCACGGTGACCGGAGACCCCGGCTCGAAAACGAGGCGGGACGTGTCCACCAAGCTGATCCGCCGCACGACCGCAAGAGGACCCCATGAACTTCAGTGAGAACGTGCGCTCGGCCTTCCGGCGGGGTGAGACCGGCGCCGTGGTGCGCATGAGCGAGGCCGAGATCGAGCGCGCCCGGGCGGCCGGCGACCCGGCGGGCGAGGTCGAGGCCCGATACAGCCTGGCCCGGGTCGCCATCCGCGGCGGTGACCTGCCGGGCGGAGCGGCCCGGGCGGGGGAGGCCCTCGAGGTCGCGCTGCGCTCCGGTGACCGCCGCCTCGAGGAACGGCCGAGGCACGTGCTGGCCGCCGTGGCCCGCATGTCCGGCGACCTGCTCCGCGCTCGTGATCTCTATCGGGAGAGCATCGCTCTCAACGAGTCACTCGACCAGCCGATGACGGTCAACTCCGAGTATCACAACCTCGCGTTCTGTGAGCTGGGTCTGGGCAATCTCGACGGGGCGAGGAACCTGTTCGCCGAGGGGCGTGAACGGGTCTTCCGCAACGGCTGGGCCGACTTCGTGCCGTACGTCTGCGTGGCGGGCGCCGCGCTCGCCTCGGCCGAAGCGGATCACCTGCGGGCGGCGCTGATGATCGGTGTCGCGGACGCCGCGTTCGCGTCGCTCGGCCAGGTGCCGGACCCTGACGACGCGGCCGACCTCGCCAAGGTGCGCGCCGCCGCGATCGAGGCGCTCGGCACGGCGGCCTTCGGCGAGGAGTACGCGAATGGCCGGCACCTCGACCCGCGTGCGGTCTTCGCTGACGATCGGCGCTGACCTGACGTCCGGGCTGATCCGACGCGATCAGCTTTCGCGGAATCTCGCCTACCCCCCGGTCCCACACCCCGGAACAGCATTTAGTGAGGCACATCTATATTGACGTTCGTCATTGGGGGCGACAGGATCTCGGCACCACCACCATCGTCATCCCCCTTGGGAGGCGTCATGACCCGTCCCCGCCTGCCGTTCCTGCCGGCAGCCGCCCGGTTGGCCGCACTCGCCGTGGCCACCGTCGGCGTGCTGCTCGCCGTCGCCACACCCGCCAGCGCCGCCGTGCCCGCCGGCCGGTACGTCGCGCTGGGCGACTCGTACACCGCCGGTCCGCTGATCCCCACCCAGGTCGACCTGAACTGCCTACGGTCCAACCGCAACTACCCATCGCTGGTTGCCGCCTCCGGCTCGTCGTCGTTGGCCGACGTGAGCTGCTCCGGCGCCACCACGGACGACATCCTCTACGGTGGCAGCGGCCAGCTGGGCATCGCGGTGCCACCGCAGCTCAGCGCAGTCACGTCGAACACGGCACTGGTGACGGTGCAGATCGGCGGCAACGACATCGGCTTCTCCGGGATCATCAGTGCCTGTGCGGAGGCGAGCCTCAGCAGCCCGCTCGGATCTCCGTGCAAGAACCGGTACACCGCCGGCGGCACCGACCAGTTGCAGGCCCGGATCGCCGCTGCCACGCCGAAGGTGACCGCCGTGCTGCAGGCGGTCCGCCGGGCCGCGCCGGGCGCGCGGGTCGTGGTGCTCGGGTACCCGGCGATCCTGCCGGACACCGGATACGGCTGCTGGCCCGTCGTCCCGATCGCCTACCAGGACGTGCCGTACCTGCGCGGCATCGAGAAGTCGCTCAACGCGATGCTGGCCAGCACCGCGACCGCGAACGGCGCCACCTACGCCGACGTCTACGCCCCGTCGATCGGCCGCGGCGCGTGCAAGGGCAGCGGCACGCGGTGGGTCGAGGGACTAATGCCACAGAACTCGGCTGCCCCGTTCCACCCGAACGCCCGGGGAGAGCAGGGCATGGCCACCGCCCTGCTCGCCAAGCTGAACAGCTGACCGGAGCCGACCGGTCGAGCCGGCCCCGTCACCCGGCGGCGGGGCCGGCTCACCGCGCCGCGTAGAACGGCCGTGGGATGCTTCGCAGATGTCCTCCCTCCCGGCGACGTTCGCCGAAGACGTGATCGCCCAACCGGCCGAGGTCCAGTTCGAGGCGTTTCTCGATGAGCACCGCCGCGCGCTCAATGACTGCTTGGACGGGCTGACCGAGGAGCAGGCGCGCCGTTCGTTGGTGCCGTCCCGGACCACGCTGCTGGGCCTGGTGAAGCACGCGACCTTCGTCGAGAAGGTCTGGTTCGACGAGGCCGTCACGTGCCGGCCACGCGCCGAGATCGGTATCCCCGCGACGCCGGACGAGTCCTTCATCCTCGATGACGACGACACGGTCGCCAGCGTGCGACGAGCACACCACGAGGCATGCCAGGCGTCACGCCACGCGACGTCATCCCTCGGGCTGGACGACCTGGTGTACGGCAACCGACGCGGCCCGCTCCCGTTGCGCTGGGTGTACCTCCACGTGCTGCGCGAGCTCGCCCAGCACTGCGGGCACGCAGACATCCTGCGCGAGCAACTCCTGGGCGAGTAGCGCTCCGGCGTCCGCACCTGCCGGTCGACGGGGGAGAGGTTAACGAGCCCACCACCCGGCGTCATCAGTCATCTGGACCACGCCGGTCAGGTACTCCCTACGTCGCTGCGGTTCAAACTTCTCGATCGCGTACCGCAGCATGACGCGCGGCATGACCCGGTAGTGCCGGGCCAGGAACTCCTCCTCCGCCGCTCTGTCCCGGTTTCCTGCCTCGCGCAGCATCCAGCCAACCGCCTTGTGAACCAGGTCGTGCGGGTCGCGCAGGAGCCGTTCGCTGAGGCGGAAGGTCCAATTGAAGTCACCGGCCTTGATGAAGGCGAACGTTGCCATGATGGCGATGCGCCGGTCCCACACCAGGCTTGACCCGGCCAACCGATCCAGGACGCCGCGGTCCTTGTCGATCAGCCAGGGGCCGACGATGTACGGCGCGGACGAGTCCACCAGGTCCCAGTTGTTGATGCGGCCGGTGTTGGCCAGGACGAGGCGGAAGATCTGGCCCCGTTCCTCCTCGTCACCCTTGGTGAACTTCCGCACCAGGATGAACAGCGACGTCAGCCTCTCCTCGTGCACGCTGCTGCTCAGCAGCTCCGCTGTCTCGGCGAGGGAGAGGTCGCGCCAGCACCGGGCGGCCACCCTGCGTTGCTCCGGCATGGAGACGCCGATTGCCCGGTCGCCCTCGCCGTATCCGCCCGGGATCATCTGGAGAAACCGGCTCGATCCCTCGGCCCGACGTGGGTCGGCGAGGCTGGCGAGTTCGTGACGGACGTCGGCGGTCGTGGCCATGACCCTGCAACCTACCGCGACAGCCGTGTGCGCCGCGGTCTGCGGCGACGTCTCGCGACGAGCACGAAATGTCGAGCTTCTCGTCGTGTGAGGCCCCAGGCCGGCCGATGAGTTTGGGATGATGCGCCGGTCTACCCACCGACACCACCTGACACGAAGGGATCACCCCGATGGCAAAGGTCATCTCTACGCTGTTCATCTCCGCCGACGGTGTGGCGGAGATCGACCCCGATTGGCACTTCCCGTACTTCGACGACAACATGGGTCGCGCCGTCGGCGAAGACTATGACACCTCCGACGTGCTGCTCATCGGGCGCGAAACCTATGACAGCTTCGCCGGAGCATGGCCGGACCGCGAGACCGCGGGTGGCGAGGACGCACCGCTCGCCAAGCAACTCGGAGACGTGCGCAAGGTGGTCGTCTCGCGCCAGCCGCTGGAGTTCTCCTGGCGCAACTCCGAGCTGATGAAGGGCGACCTCATCGGTGCCGTCACCGCGCTCAAGGCCGATGCCGCCAGCAAAGGCATCCTCATCCCCGGGTCGATCTCCGTGGTGCAGCAACTGCTCGCCGCGGGGCTGGTCGATGAGCTGCGCCTCCTGGTGCATCCGGTCGCGGCACGCAAGGGCCGCAAGCTGTTCGACGAGGGGGACACGGCGTACCACCTGAAGGTGACGGCGACGGAGGCGTTTCCGACGGGCGTCATCCGCGTGATCTACGCGCCGACCGTGGCACCCACCAAGGTCGGCTACGACGAGGTCAAGGACCAGGTGCCCGCCGGCAGTTAGTCCGCCTTCGCGGAGCCCGATCGCCGTGCACCGCCAGCGCGCTCCTTCTCCATCTGTTGAGCACGCTCGTCGCCTGGCCGGGATCGGGCTCGCGAGGGAAACTCCGGTCAGAGTGTCGCCGGCGGGATGCTCTGCTCGTACTGGAAGACGTTGTGGGGGTCGTACTTCGCCTTGACCTTGCGCAGGCGGTTGAAGTTGTCCGCCGCGAGCAGGAGCAGCCAGTGGGCGGCGCGTCCCTCGCTGTACCTGCGGGAGGAGTACCGGCGGATCACCCCGGAGAGGCCCTTGGGTGGGCACGAGGTGCCGAAGACCGGGGTGAGGAACTTGCGGTCCGGGGGCAAACCGTGACCCGGCGCCGGCGCGGCGCGGTGCGTCCCTCCCTCGGTCCTGCCAGCGGCGGTACCCCGGCAACCGGCGCGGGAACCGGACCGGCCAACCTGGCCACGACGGCGGGCTGCGCCCTCGTGGTCAGCCGCGACAACCGGGGGTACGTGACACCGCGTCACGCCCCGCCGAGATCGGTGCAGTGTGCGATCGTCGCGTCGTCCGCCGCCACCGCGTCGTGCGCCTCCGCCTGCCGGACGCGGCGGATGATCTCGGCCGGTCCGCTCGACGCCAGGCCGGCCAGGACGTCTGGCCAGTCGGCGAGATGGAACCGGTCCACGATGCGGCTGGCTCCGTTGCTGAGCAGGACGGCGCCGGTCAGCTCGGAGACCGGACAGCTGCCGGTGATCGCCTCGTCTGCCGCCCGCGGGTCGTCCTTGGCCACCCAGAAGCCGCCCGGCTGGTTCCGGTTGGCGCGCAGGTCCCGGAGGATCCGGTGGTACTCGTCGCTGCCCTCGGCGACGGCCTCGAGCGCGGACTGGTACGACCGACTGATGATCACCTCTCGGGGATCGGAGACGACGAGGGGCGCAGCATCCGCCCGGTCGAGCACGACGACCGAGTCACCGAGCACCAGGTGCTCGATGAGGCCGTCGGACAGGCGCAGGATCGCCACGGTCGCCGACGGACTGATGGGGTCGGCGACGTCGCAGGTGTCCCGGTGGGCGTTCGTCACCTGCTCGATGGCCTCGGCGAGCAGCGCCGGAAGGCTGCGGTCCGGCACGAGTGACAGGAGGCTGAGGAGGCTGCCTCCCAGGCGGCTCGCGTACCAGGCCACGCCGTGCCGGCAGATCGACTCGGCGCCGGGAATGCCGGCGCCGTCGATCAGCACCGCCGCCGTCGGTACGGCCCCGGTGAAGTCCTCGTTCGCGCGGCCGGGCCGAGCCGCGGCACTCGTCATCGTCACCCGCATGGCCTGCCGCCGCCCTTCCGCCGCGCAGACGGGTCTGACCCCGCATCAGCGAGGCTACCGACCATCAACATGACGGATTTCGGCAGCCATCTGCGACGAGCTGTGGTCGGTCTCCGCTCCCTCGACGAGGATCACCTCGCCGGTGAGGTGCCTCGTCCGCAGGGGTTTGATCTCCTGGTAGGCGCTGGAGTGGTACCAGGAGCGGGCCGTGACCAGGTCGGGAAATTCGATGATCACCACGTCACCCGGCCAGTCGCCTTCCAGTACGTCGATGGTCCCGCCGTGGACGATGAACCGGCCCTCGAACGGGGCGAGGGTGGCCTGGATGCGCTCCAGGTACTCCAGCACGTCGGCGTGGACTGGTGCCTTGCGCAGGTGTGCGAGCGCGTACGCGGTCATGGGTCTTCCTCCGTTGAGGCCGGTCTCCCGGCGCCTGTGCCGGTCGTGTCGAGCAGCGGGCCGCTGGGTGTCCGCGGCCCCGGAGCTCCCTACGCCGCTGGGAGCCGGTCCAGGAAACCGAGCACCTGGGTCAGCCGTCCGCTGCCGTCGATCACTGCGACGTCGAAGCCGGCGATCGGCGCCTCGACGTTCTCCGGCCCGAGTTCCCAGGTGAAGCGGGCCTGGTTGTGGTGGCCGTCGACCGGCCCGGCCAACCGGAACGTCATGCCGGGAAACTGGCTCTGCGCGGCGGCGATCGTCGCGTCGATCGCGTCCCGGCCCTCGGCGACGGCCAGCGGGTCGACGTAGCGGCCCTCGGGGGCCCACAGGTCGTCGATGTCGCGGCGCCGCCTCGCCGGATCGGTCTCGTTCCAGATCGCGATGTACCGCTCGGCCAGCAGGTCGAATGTGGTTGCCATGGATCTCTCCTCGATCGCCAGAATGGTCGCCTCTGGAGCAGATGATTTCCGGCGCCGTGGCAGGCTGTCGATTACGTCGCAGGTAATGGCCGCCGCGCCGACGCGGTCATTAGGGTCGGTGGCGTGACGACCATGACCAGGCCGGGACGACCGGTGGGGGAGCTGCTGCGCGACTGGCGCCGAACTCGCGGGATGAGTCAGCTCGACCTGTCGATCGAGGCGGGGGTGTCGGCCCGGCATCTGAGCTTCGTCGAGACCGGGCGATCCCGGCCGAGCCCGGAACTGATCCTGCGGCTGGCGGAGCAGCTTGAGATGCCGCTGGCTGAGCGCAACACGATGCTGCTGGCCGGCGGCTACGCGCCCGCCTACCCCAGTCACGAGCTGAGCGATCCGGAACTGGCGCCGGTACGTGCCGCCGTACGGCAGATCCTCGACGGACACGGCCCGTACCCCGCGCTACTCGTCGACCGGCACTGGCATCTCGTCGAGGCCAACCCTGCCGTCGCCCTGTTCACCGCCGGTGCGCAGCCGTACCTCCGCACACCACCGATCAACGTGCTGCGGCTCAGCCTGCACCCCGACGGCATGGCACCGCGAATCCTGAACCTGCCGGAGTGGCGCGCCCACCTGCTCAACCGGCTGCGCCAGCAGGCTGCGGCGGCCAACGACCCGGTTCTGCACGAACTGCACGAGGAACTGCGCGGCTATCCCGGCGGCAACGCCCACGCGGCACCGATCGACGACGCCGTTTCGCGCGTCGTCGTTCCGCTCCGGTACCGCCACAACGACCAGGCGCTGTCCTTCGTCAGCACCACGACCCTCTTCGGCACGCCGCTGGATGTCACTGTCTCCGGGTTGGCCATCGAGGCCTTCTTCCCCGCCGACCCGGCGACCACCGAAACGCTGCACACCCTCGCCACGCCCTGAGCCGGCAGGGCGGATGGCAGCAGTTCACCAGCAGATCCGCGGCACTGCGGCGGATGCGCAGGGCCAGCGCCGACGCCGACGCGTGCAGCGACCGGGTGACCGGCCGGGACACGCGACGACGTCGACGAACTGCCCTACGTCGGCGTCATCGACCTCGACGAGCGCAGCACCGATGAGGTCGCCGTCGGCGACTGGTCACGTGCCCGGCCGGTAGCGTCGCTCGACATGGCCCTTGAGGTCCTCGGGGTAGAAGTAGACGGGCCGGAGGTTGCCGCTCGCGTAGCGTTCGGCCTGGTCGTTGAAGTGCGGCGAGTCCGGGTGGCCGCTCGCGCCCCCCGCCGTTACGGCCCAGGCCCGCAGCCTCGGCCCGAACTCCACGACCGCCACGAAGCTGTTGCCGCTGGTGCCGTAGTAGCGCTTCGTTCCCGGGTAGCGCCTCGCCCCGAACGAGGCGAGCGAGCCCCACTGCGCGGACGTGAAGGGCACCGGGCTGCTCGGTTTGGCGTCGTCGAACGTCTGGACGATCGCGCCGTCGTTGCGCTGGAAGCGGTTGATCTCGCCCCAGGGCACCTGCCAGCTGCCGAAATCCTGCGTCAGCCGATCCGCCGCGGCCTCCAGCGCCGCGAGCCGCTGCGCGTCGGTGGCGCGCTCGGCCAGGTAGTCCCACATCGACATGCCCGCGTCTCGCGCCGCCTGGGCCAGGGGTGCCCAGAGCGCCTCCCCCCAGAACACCGCCAGCGACGTCGCGGTCGACTGCGCGCTCCAGCGGTAGTTCCAGCCCCGCAGCAGGCCGATGGGACCGGTGAGCGTCGCCTTCTGCTGGTTGCCCTCGGGCAGCTTGTCCCACGCCGCGACCAGCCCGGGCACGAGCCGGGCGAAGGCGGTGAGGTAGGTGTCGAAGGCCGCGGCGATGAGCGTCTGCGGGGTGAAGTCGTTCCGGGCGCTGAGCACCCGGATCGCCTGCGGTCCGCGGGGGTTCTCCCCGGCCTGGTCGAAGTAGCGCGGATAGTCGGCGGCGTCGGGGCTGTCCGTGCCGGCCGCGGTCCAGGGCCAGTTGTTCGTGTTGAACGCCCAGCCGTTTCTCGGGTTCACCGCCTGCGGGAGACTCCGGAGACTGTGCAGTCCGCGCCAGTCGGTCTCCGGGTCGCTGCCGTCGACGGGCCTGCGGTAGTCGAAGCGATCGTCGCGCCTCGGCATGAACTGCGGCACCAGGAACGCGATCTCGCCCCTGGAGTCCGCGAAGAGCGTGTTGTTCGAGCTGTTGGCCTTGAGGCCCGCCACCTGGATGAAGTCCGCGTAGTCCCGCGTCTTGGTGCGCAGGAAGCTCTGCTGCAGCGCCTCGACGGGCTTGTTCATCAGCGCGAACGCGATCCACTTGCCGTCCGCTTCTCGCACGATCGGGCCGTGGTGGGTGGCGAAGGTGGTGAAGCTGCGCCGAGCGCGCCCGCCATCGGCCGTGCGATACGACAGTGTGATCGTCTTCGTCAGCACCGGCCGGAGGGCGTCGCCGTAGCGGTAGGAGTGCCGCCCATCCGCGCCGGTCACGATCGTCTCGGCGAACTCGTCGACGTTGTCGACGCCGCTCGACGTGTGCATCCAGCCGGTGTTCGGGTTGAAACCCTGGTAGATGAAGAACTGCCCCCAGGTGGCCGCGCCGTAGGCGTTGAGCCCCTCCCGGCTCGTCACGTGCTGCTCGGAGCGGAAGAAGAAGCTGGTGTGCGGATTGATCAACAGCAACGCGTGGCCGTTGCGCGTGTGGCTCGGCGCGATCGCCATGCCGTTCGAGCCACTGGGCTCGCGGAACAGCAGCCCGCGCTCTTCATCGGTCAACGGCACCGAGCGCCCGCTGTAAAAGGCTTCGAGCTGGGTGAGTGGCACCCGTTCGATGTCGCCACCGATGCTGCCCTCGGAGAAGCTCAGCGGCATCCACGGCTCGAACCGCCTGATCACGCGCGGCTGCACCTCGGGGTGTGTCGCGAGGTAGTAGTTGAGCCCGTCGGCCCAGGCCTGCATCAGCTTGCGCAGCCAGGACGGGCAGTGCGCGTAGTCCCGCTTCAGCGCCGAGGGATCGACGTACAGCCGCTGGCGCAGGTCCTGCCAGATGGCGCTCTCGCCCTCGGCCTCGGCGAGGCGACCGAGGCTCACCAGATAGTTTCTCTCGATCCGGTTGAAGTCGTCCTCGGCCTGGGCGTACATCATCCCGAACACCGCGTCGGCGTCGGTCCTGCCCACCACGTGCGGGATGCCCCAGTCATCCCGGGTGATCGTCACGTGTGCGGCCTGCCTGCGCCAGCGGGCGACGTCGGGCGCGGTCCGCGCGGGTGCGGCGGCGGCAGCGGACGGCAGCCCCGCGGCGACCACCGCGGCACCAGCGGCCAGTCCGGCTGCTCCGCCCAGCATGCGGCGCCGGCTCAGCCCTTCGTTCTGCGGGTGGTTCATGAATTTGGTCCACCTTTCTCGGGGGTGCGGGAGATCGTGCCGGGTTGGCCGACCGGCACGGTGGGGCCCGCGCCCGAGGGACCGCCGGGAGCGGTCGGGACGGGAGGGTTCGGCCGCTCGTGGTTGCGCCACGCCGGCTGCGAGGATCACCGCCGCCGGCGCGGCGACGCCCGCCAGCCGTACCCCGATGTCTCGGTGCGATGGACGGTCCACGGGTTCCGAACACTCGCCGGTCGATCCCTACCGGACAGAGGTGGTCGCGGCGCCGACCATCCGGGTGCTCGGGTGGCTGGACGCGGCTACGAGCATGGCCGCCTCCCGGGTCGCTTGGTGATCAACCTTCTCCAAGATGACTACCACTCGTTCAGCCCGGTGGGCAATAGACATCCGATGATGGCGCAACACGCGACGTGCCCACGACCGTCGAGGTCGGCCGTCGCACAGGCCGTGCTGTCGCCGTCGCCGATCAGCCGACGCGGCGGAAGCGAGCCAGGGCCAGGCCACCGAGAACCACGGCGATCAGCCCCACCGCCAGGGCCACGTAGGCTCCGCCTCGCCCGTTGCCGGTGCCGATGCCACTGTCGGAGGTGGCCACGACCAGACCGCCGAGGGCGATGCCGATCAGCCCCACCACCAGGGCCATCGTGGCTCCGACTCGTCCGTTCCCGATGCCGATACGACTGGTGGGGCGGGCCAGGGCCAGCCCACCGATGATCACGCCGGCCAGCCCCAGCAGGGCGCCCACGGATGCCCCGAGTCGCCCGGTGCTCATGGTGCCGACACCGGCGGCGATCGGCCCAGCCGCGACGTGCGCGGCGGCCGGCGCGGCGAGCCCGAGAGTTCCGATCAGGGCGGCTCCGATCGAGGCAAGGACAAGTCGGACTGACATCAGGGCTCCGGATCGGCTCATGTCTAGCTCCTCTTTCGTGCGTCTGGATACGAGGCTCAGCATGTCGCCGGTGGCGCCGCCGGTCGTCCCACAGCCGGATGCACTTCGCGCTGCCGCCGCTGCCGCACCCGGCTGCCGCAGACGCCGCAGGCGCCGCGAAGATACTGCGTGCGCGGTAGGCGGCCGGTCCTCCGTGAGCAGGAGTCGCCGGCCGGCGGCATCCAGCTAAGGTGCGCGCATGAGCACAGGACCGTCCGGTGTTCGGGCCGGTGTCAGAGACTGGGCGATCGCGGTCTGCGTGGCGGCCGTGCTGCTGGTCGCTGGGCGGTCCGGGAGCCCTGCCGCGGATACCGACCTGCTCGGCTATGCCTTGTTGGCGGCCGGTGGCCTGGCGCTGGCCGCGCGCCGCCGGGCTCCGGTTCCCGTCCTGGCCGTCACCGGGCTCTGCGCGGTGGGCTACCAGGCGGTCGGTATTGAGGTGCCCGCCGTCGCGTTCCTGTTCGCGGTGTACGCCGCCGTGCGGGCGGGCCACCGCGTCAGCACGGTCGTGGCGGCCGTGCTGATGCTGGCCGCTCTCCCGCTCGCGGCCCTCACCCCGCCGCAGGACATGCCCATGGGTGAGGCGCTCGCGCGGGCCCGGGGTGCTCTCGAACTGGCGTGGCTGATCGCCGCCGGTGCCGCGGGGGAAGCGCTGCGGCAGGCCGAGCGGCGGGCGGACGAGGCCGAGCGCACCCGAGAGGAGACCGCGCGGCGGCGCGCGGACGAGGAGCGGCTGCACATCGCGCGGGAGCTGCACGACTCGCTCACCCACCAGATCTCGATCATCAAGGTGCAGGCCGAAGTGGCCGTCCACCTGGCCCGCAAGCGCGGAGAGCAGGTGCCGGAGGCCCTACTGGCGATCCGCGAGGCCGGTCGTGAGGCGAACCGCGAACTGCGCGCGACCCTGGAGACGCTGCGCGACGACGCGACCCCGCCACACGGGCTCGACCACCTCCCGGAACTGGTGGAACGGGCCCGCATGGCGGGCCTGGACGCGACGTTGACCATTGAGGGACAACGGCACGACGTGCCGGCCGCGGTGGACCGGACCGCGTACCGGATCGTTCAGGAGTCGCTGACCAACATCGCCCGTCATGCCGCCGCCGCCACGGCGTCGGTCCGGGTCGACTACCGTCCGGACGCCCTCGCGATACGAGTCGACGACGACGGCAGGGCTACACCGGACGCCGCCCCGATTCCCGGCGTCGGGCTGCTCGGGATGCGCGAACGAGTCACCGCCCTCGGCGGTCGACTGCGCGCCGAACCACGCAACGAGGGCGGCTTCACCGTCCAGGCCGATCTGCCCGTGGCCTGGCCGTCATGATCCGCGTCCTACTGGTCGACGACCAGCCGCTCCTTCGCAGTGGTTTCCGGGCGCTCCTCGACGTCGAGGACGACATCGAGGTGGTGGCCGAGGCCGCCGACGGGAAGGAGGGCCTGGCTCTCGCCAGGGAACACCTGCCCGACATCGCGCTCATCGACATCCAGATGCCGGTCATGGACGGCATCGAGGCGACCCGGCGCATCGCCGCGGACCCGGCGCTGGCCCGGGTGCACGTCGTCATCCTGACCAACTACGGTCTCGACGAACATGTCTTCCACGCCCTGCGCGCCGGGGCCGCCGGATTTCTCGTCAAGGACATCGAGCCAGAGGACTTCCTGCACGCCATGCGCGTCGCCGCGCGCGGCGACGCGCTCCTCGCACCGTCGATCACCCGCAAGTTGATCAATCGGTACGTCACCGAGCCGCTCCACACAGCCGCTGACAGGCGGCTGGAGGGGCTGACCAACCGCGAGCGCGAGAGCGTGGCCCTCGTCGCGCAGGGCCTGTCCAACGACCAGATAGCGGAACGCATGGTGATCAGTCCACTGACCGCCAAGACCCACGTCAACCGGGCCATGGCCAAGCTCCATGCCCGCGACCGCGCCCAACTCGTGGTCCTCGCCTACGAATCGGGGCTGGTGGCACCACGCAACCGGTGACACCTCCGGCCCGAGGAGGCTGGTGCCTGCTCGGGCCGACACGATCCCGAGCTCCGGGCTATGGGCTCCGCCCCCAGCTTGGCGGGTGTAGGCGCCCAAGCGGCGGGTAGGGGGTGGCCATGCTGAAGCGTGCGGTGTGGCAGGGGCTGGTGGCCGGGCTGGCGGGGGCGGCGGTGATGACCGCTACCGGAGCGGTCGCGGATGCCCTCGCCTCCCGCGGCGGCGCCGGCCCCGGCCAGCGGCACGCGGCGTTGCGTCCCGGTCGCCGTTCCGACGTGGGCCCGCTGCCGCGCGCCACCGCCCACGCCGAATCCGGACGGCGGAGGTAGGGGCCCGCGCCGGGGTGCGGTCTCCGGTGGGTGGTCGGTGACCAGGCAGAACCGGCGCGCCGCGGATCCAGGCCGTCACCGGGCGGTGGTCTGTGTCGCCAGCAGATCCAGCACGGCGCGGAGGTCGCCGGTGCGCTCGAGCGTTCGGCGCTGTCGTTGGGCGCCGGTGCCGTCACGGCGTAGCCGGGCCAGTTGGGCCAGAACGTAGCCGAGGTTGCCGTGGCGCAGGAGCGCCGGTGCGACGGTGGCGAAGAGTTCGTCGATGAGTTCCCAGGCGGGGCGGGCTCCGCCGGCGCGCAGGTCGATCAGGGTGCCGTCGAGGCCATCGTGCGCTGCCCGCCAGTGCGCGGCGGAGACGAGGCAGCCTCGGACCCGGGGCGCGGCGACTCCGGCGTTGATGTCCTCGATCACGGTGGCGACCAGCGCGCGGACCAGCCCGGCGACCAGCACCGTGTCGTCGACGGTGGAGCACACGTCGCCGACCCGGATCTCCACCGTCGGGTAGGCGGCGGACGGTCGGGCGTACCAGTAGACCATCGCCTCGTCGAGCATCACGCCGGCGGTGACCAGCGCGGCGACGGTCTGGTCGTAGTCGGCGGTGGAGGCGAAGTGCGGGGTGGGGCCGATGCTGGGCCAGCGTTCGAGTTGCATGGAGCGCCAGCTGGCGTGGCCGGTGTCGGCCCCGTCGTGCAGGGGTGAATTGACGGTGATGGCCTGGACGACTGGCAGCCAGACCCGCAGGTGGTTGCAGACCTGCACGGCCAGTTCCCGGTCGGGGATGCCGATGTGGATGTGGCAGGCGCAGACGGCGGGGTCGTGGGCGACGGGCCCGTAGCGGTCCGACATGGCGTGGTAGCGCGGCCTGTCCGGCACTGACAGGTGTGGTTCCGCGACGGGGGTCGCACCGACCGCCACCAGGCGGGCGCCCGCGTTCGCAGCGGCCCGCGACGCGGCCTCGCGCAGCTCCACCAGCTGGTCCCGGAGCTCGTCGAGGTCCGTGCAGACGGGCGTGACCATCTCGATCATGCTGTGCCGGAACTCCTGACGGCTCTGTTCGCGGGCTTCGCCATGCAGGGCGGTCAGGACCTGGTCGGCCACCGGCAAGTTCACGCCCGTCTCCGGATCCAGGAGCAGGTACTCCTCCTCCACGCCGAGCGTGAGCACGTCCGTGCCCGGTCGCGCGGCGGTGGTGACCGTGGAACGTCGCGCCATCGTTCGTCCGCTCCCGTCGTGGCCAGAGTGAGGTCGCCCCGAGTTCCCGGCCCTCGGGCGGACAAACCCTGCGGGCGGGTTGGTTGTTTGCGCTGACCAGGACGGGAGAAGTGTGACGATCAGAGGCGGAGGGGAGTCTGATGAGGCAGCTGCGGCGGTCGGTGCACGCCTTCGCGGGCAGCGCGCTGGCGGTCGTCGTTGCCGGAGCGGTCGCGGTCCTCACCCATCAGCCGTGGTTGTTTCCCAGTCTCGGGCCGGCGGTGATGCTGCACGTGGAGAAGCCGGACGCGCCCCAGTCGTCGCCCCGCAGCACCTTCATCGGGCACGGGGTGGCCCTGCTGGCCGGGTACGTGTTCCTTGTCGTCTGCGGACTGTCCGACGACCCCTCGGCGCTTCAGGAGGGGGTCGACGGGCTGCGGGTCGTCGCGGCGGCAGGGTCGCTGGCCGTGACCATGCTGGTGCTGGTGCTGCTGAAGGCGTCGCATCCCCCGGCGGGCGCGACGACGCTGATCGTGAGTCTGGGCCTGCTGCGTACCCCGACGCAGTTGCTCATCGCGGCCGGCGCGGTGGTCCTCGTCACCGCCGTGGACTGGTCGTACGGTCGGGTGTCGGGTCGGCCCATGCCGGTGTGGGCGGTGTCCGACATGTCCTCAACGAGAGGAGCGCGTGATGGTTGATCGGATCGCCGATCCGTGGGGTGCGCGAACCCCGTACGGGCCTGGGCAGGAGTGGCCGGTCCGGGTGGACCCGTTCCTCGACAGTGACCGCAACGAGGCGGACGTCGATCGGTGGGTCCAGTCGGCGTCGGTGTTGCACTCCAACGGAGACGCGATGGACATCGCGGTCGCCGGCGGCAGGATCGTCGGGGTGCGTGGCCGCGCCGTCGACCGGGTCAATCGGGGACGGCTCGACCCGAAGGATCTCTGCGGTGACACCGGACGTGGGCAGCCACCAGTTTGGACGCGGTCCGTGTTGTACGGTGCGCGGGGGAGGGCCGGTGCGACGTTCCGGCCGGGTAGGTCGGCGGGTACGAACGGGGTGCCGTCGCGGCGATGAGTCTGCCGGCGCCCACAGGTCTACCTCCCGACCGAGACGATCAACCCATCAGGAGTAGGGCATGGGCCTCATCCACATCGAGCTGTTCGCGACCCTCGACCTCGTCGGGCAGGCGCCCGGCGGCCCCGACGAGGACCCGGTGGGGTTCCCGTTCGGCGGCTGGCAGGCCCCCCTGCTGGACGAGGTCGCCGGGGCGCAGGTGTTCGCCGCGTACGAGGGCACGGACGCCCTTTTGCTCGGCCGACGGACGTATGACATCTTCGCCGCCTACTGGCCGCACCAGGAGGGCGGCGAGGACAACGAGATCGCCACACTCTTCAACCGCGTCCCGAAGTACGTGGCCTCCCGCGGCAGGCCCGACCTCTCCTGGGCTGGGTCCACGCAGCTCGGCCCCGATCTGGCCGGCGCGGTACGCGAGATCCGTGACCGGCACGAACACGTGAAGGTCGTCGGGAGCCTGAACCTGGTGCAGACCCTCCTGCGCGAGAAGCTCTTCGACCGTCTGGACCTCTGGGTGCACCCGATCGTGCTCGGTGTCGGCAAGAAGGTGTTCGACGGTGGCGCGGTGCCCGCGAACCTCACACTCCTCGAACCGCCGGTGGCCAGTCCGAAGGGCACCGTGTACCTGCGCTACGGGCTCGCCGGTGGCATCCCCGGCACGGGGGACATGAGCGCACCCGATCGCGGTGCCGGGCGCGACTGAAGCCGGACGTCAAGCCCCCACATCGGACCACTCTCACGCGCCGCCCCAGCGCCGGGGCGGGTCGAGCTGCTTCTCGAACCAGTGGTGAGCGAAGTGCTCGCTGTTGTACGGCTCGATCTCCCGGTACCCGGACGAGTGGTACATGGCGATCGCCTCGGTGAGGTTCCGGTTCGTGTCCAGCCGTACGCTGGTCCGGCCTCGCTCGGCCGCGTACCGCTCCAGGTCGCTCAGTATCCGCCGGCCCATGCCGAGACCGCGCACGGTGTCCGCCACCCAGACCCGCTTGATCTCGGCAGGTGCGTCGGGGTGCAGTTTGACCGCGCCGCAGCCGACCGGCTCGGAGTTCAGCGTGGCCAGCAGGAACACGCCGGCGGGCGGGACGAGTTCCTCGTCGTGGACAGGCTTGCTCAGTGCCGGGTCGAACCCGTCGTCGAAGCGCCGGGCGACGTCCCGGGCGTAGGCGCGCAGGCAGGCCCGGGCGCGCGGATCGCTGGGCGGGCAGGGCTCGACGACCACCATCGACGCGATGAGCAGCCGCTCGACCTGGGTCATCGCCGCGACGAGCTGCTCGCGTCGTTGCCCCGACAGCGGTTCGAGGATCGACCAGGCGAGCTGGTCGGAGCGCGCGTCGAGGGCGGTCCACTCCGCCAGCCCGGCTTCGGTGAGCGTGGCCACCCGGACCCGCGCGTCACCGCCGACCGGTTCGGCCGGCCCGACCGTGACCAGCCCGTCGCCTTCCAGGGTGCGCAGCAGCCGGCTGAGGTAGCCCGAGTCCAGGCCGAGTCGGGCCCGTAGCGCCGCGACCTCGGCGCCGTCCGGACCGATCTCCCACAGCAGTCGCGCCTGCGCGAGAGGGCGTCCGGAGGCCATGTACTCGTCGTCGAGCGCGCCGACGCGCTGGGTCACGGTCCGGTTGAAGCGCCGCACCGCGGCGACGAGATCGAGCGTCATATAGCTGACTTTAGTCAGGCAACGGAGATTGGGCCAGTCGAACGGGTCCAGACCACCGCCGTCACCCCGACCGAGGTCGGGGTGACGGCGGTATGGCGGGCGAGGGGCTATCCGCCGACGACGGCGGCTCCGGTGGGCAGTCCGAGACGGTCCACCACGGCCGACACGAGCTGCTCCGGAGACAGCGCGACGTCGAGCACCAGGCCCGGCGGCTCGCCGGGTTCGAACCGCTCCAGGATGGCCAGTTGAGAGTCCAGGAGGCTCGCCGGCATGTAGTGCCCGGCGCGTCGGGCCATCCGCTCGCGGATGACCTCCGCGGTCCCGTCCAGGTGGACGAAGTCCACGCTCGGCGGTCCCTGCCGGAGCACGTCCCGGTAGGACCGCTTCAACGCCGAGCAGGCCAGCACCGTCGACACGCCCTCGGCGTCACGGGTGGCCATCCAGTCGGCGAGGGCGCGCAGCCAGGGCCAGCGGGCTTCGTCGTCGAGGGGTACCCCGGCACTCATCCTCGCCACGTTGGCCGCGGAGTGGAACTCGTCGGCCTCGGCGAAGGTCAGGCCGGCGACGTCGCTGATTCCCCTCGCCACGGTCGTCTTGCCGGCACCGGACACGCCCATCACGACGACGTGCCGGGGTGGCTGTTGGCGGCCGGGCCCGGCGGCGGCACCCTGCTCACCAGTCATGGACGGTTCCGTCCTTGAGCCGGTTGAACGGCAGGTAGGCCGGCACGTACGGGAACCGCTCGGCGGCCTCCTCGTCGAGTTCGACGCCCAGACCCGGCTGCTCGCCGGGGTGGAGGTAGCCGTCGGCGAACGTGAAGGACTGCCGGAAGACCTCGTCGGTCAGGGCGCCGTGCCGCATGTACTCCTGGATGCCGAAGTTGTGGATGGCCAGGTCGAGGTGCAGGGCGGCGGCCATGCCGACCGGCGAGATGTCGGTCGGGCCGTGGATGCCGGACTTGATCTGGTACTGCGCGGCGAAGTCGAGCAGTTTGCGCATCGCCGTGATGCCCCCGGTGTGGGTGACGGCGGACCGGACGTAGTCGATCAACTGTTCGCGGATGAGCGTCTGGTAGTCCCACACGGTGTTGAAGACCTCGCCGATCGCCAGCGGCGTGGTCGTGTGGTGGCGGACCAGGCGCAGGGCCTCCTGGTTCTCGGCGGGAGTGCAGTCCTCGAGCCAGAACAGGTCGTACGGCTCCAGGTCCTTGCCGAGCCGGGCGGCCTGGATCGGGGTCATCCGGTGGTGACCGTCGTGCAGCAGCGGAAGCTCGGGTCCGAACTCGTTGCGTACCGCCTCGAAGATGCCGGGCAGGTGACGCATGTAGGAGCGGGTGTCCCAGTCCTCCTCGGCCGGCAGTGGCGTGCGCTGCGCCGGCTCGTAGTCGTACCGCGTGCCGTCGGCGCTGGGCTGCGCGGCGACCCCGTAGACGGCGTTGATGCCCGGGACGGACGTCTGGACCCGGATCGATCGGAAGCCGAGTTCGAGATGGTGGCGGATCGAGTCGAACAGCTCCGGGACGTCCCGCCCCGAGGCGTGGCCGTACGCCATGATGCCGGTCCGCGACGCGCCGCCCAGCAGCTGGTAGAGCGGCATGCCGGCGGCCTTGGCCTTGATGTCCCAGAGGGCGACGTCCACGGCCGCGATCGCCGCCATGGTCACCGGGCCCCGCCGCCAGTACGCGGAGCGGTACAGGAACTGCCAGGTGTCCTCGATGCGGTGCGGGTCCCGCCCGATCAGCAGCGGGACGACGTGGTCGCGCAGGTACGAGGCGACCGACAGTTCCCGCCCGTTGAGGGTGCCGTCGCCCAGTCCGGTGACCCCGTCGTCGGTGGTGATCTTCAGGGTGACGAAGTTGCGGTCCGGGCTGGAGACGATGACGTCCGCTGCGACAATCTTCACGGGGTGCCTTTCTCAGGTGCCGCGCTGGGCGGGTTTACCGGATGGTGCTTCCAGTCTCGTGTTCGTCGAGAAGGGACAGTTCGGCGCGGCGCGGCAGGCCCTCCCAGTCACCGTGAGCGGCGACGGCGAAGGCGCCCACGGTCACCGCCCGACGCAGGCGGCCGTCGAGGTCGAGCCCGTCGAGGTGCCCGGAGAGGTAGCCGGCGCTGAACGCGTCACCGGCGCCCACCGTGTCGACCGCGGTCACCGGCACCGCCGCGACGTGCCGGACGCCCTGGCGGGTGTGGGCCCGGGCGCCGTCGGCGCCGAGCTTGACCAGGACGGTCCGCACGCCGCGCGCCAGCAGGCGCGCGACGACGCTGGACTCGTCCGCCCCGGGCTCGTCGACGAGGTCCAGCTCGTCGGCGGAGGCGATGACCAGCGAGGCGTACGCGGCCAGCGGGGTGAGCGCCGTGCGGGCCGCTCCCCGGGTCCAGAGCCGGGCCCGGTAGTTGACGTCGAGGCAGACCAGCGTCCCGGACCGGGAGGCGGCCTCGGCCGCCCAGGTGGTGGCCTCGCGGGCGCTGTCGGACAGCGCCGGGGTGATCCCGCTCAGATGCAGCACCCGGGCGCCCTCGGCGATCGGCGCGCGCACGTCCTCGATGCTCAGGGCGGACCCGGCCGAGCCGGACCGGTGGTACCGCACCCGGGTCACGTCGGCGGTGCGCCGTTCCAGGAACATCAACCCGGCGGGCCGGGTGGGGTCGGTGTTCACGCCGTCGACGCGTACGCCTTCGGCGCGCAGTTGCCGCAGCACGTACTCGCCCAGCTCATCGTCGCTGACCCGACCGACCCAGGCGGCCCGGTGGCCGAGCCGGGCCAGGCCAATCGCGACGTTCGACTCCGCGCCGGCCAGGTGCATGGTCAGGGCGCCACCGACCGCGAGCGGTCCGGCCGCCCGCAGCGACACCAGTGACTCGCCGAAGGTGAGCAGGTCGACCGCGGTCATGGGACCGGCCGGTGGGTCGCCGCCGTCAGGTAGCCGCGCGCCCGGGCGCGCAGCGCGTCGAGGTCGCCGCCGGACGCGGCGTCGCCCACCAGCGGGCCGCCGACGCCGACGGCGATGGCCCCGGCGTCGAGGTAGGCGGGCAGCTCGGCCAGACCCACCCCGCCGACCGCGACGAGGGGAAGTTCGGGGAACGGGTCGCGTAGCGCCCTGAGGTACGCCGGGCCGCCGAGCGAGGCGGGGAAGAGCTTCACCGCCGACGCCCCCATCCGGACCGCGGTGTACGCCTCGGTCGGGGTGAGCGCCCCGGCGGCGACCGGCAGCCCGCGGCGAACGGCCTCGGGGATCGAGTCGACGACGGCCGGGGTGACGACGAAGTGCGCTCCGGCGGCGGCCACGTCGGCGACGTCGGCGGCGGTCAGCACCGTTCCCGCGCCGACCAGCGCGCCGACCGGCGCGGCCGCCCGGATGGCCTCGATGGCGCGTAACGCTCCGGGCGTCGTGAGGGCCACCTCGACGACGCGTACGCCCTCCTGGAGCAGCGCCACGCCGGTGGCGATCGAGGCGGCCGTGTCGGTGCCGCGGATGATCCCCAGAAGGCGGGCCGCGGCGAGTTCACCGGTGAGGTCGAGGGTCATGCTCACCATTCCGCGTAGGAGCCGTCGGGGTGCCGGAAGGTGGGGCTGCGCCACACGTGCCCGCGCTTGTCCGCCGCGCGTACCGCCTGCTCGTCGACCTCGATGCCGAGCCCGGGCGCGGTGAGCCGCTCGATGTGCCCGTCGACGAAGAGCAGCGGGGTGGTCTCCACGACGTAGTCGAGGACCTCGGCCCCGAGGTTGTAGTGGATGCCGATGCTCTGTTCCTGAATCAGGTAGTTGGGTGTGGCGAAGCCGATCTGCAGGCACGCCGCGAGGGCGATCGGCCCGAGCGGGCAGTGCGGGGCGAGCTGCACGTCGTAGACCTCGGCGAGCGCGGCGATCCGGCGTACCTCGGAGATCCCGCCGGCGTGCGAGAGGTCCGGCTGGGCGACCGCGATGCCGGCCTGGAAGACGGGCAGGAACTCCTGCCGGCTGTAGAGCCGCTCCCCGGTCGACACGGGCGTGGTCGTGGACCGCACGAAGTCGCCGATGAGGTGGGAGTTCTCCGGTACGACCGGCTCCTCGAGGAAGAGCGGGCGGTACGGCTCGAGCAGCGGGGCGACGCGGCGGGCGTTGGCGAGGGTGAACCGGCCGTGGAAGTCGACGGCGACGTCACGCTCGTCGCCCAGCACCTCCCGGGCGGCGGCGACCCGCTGGACCACCCCGTCCAGCTCGGCGACGGACGCGATCGGGCTCATCCGCCCCGAGGCGTTCATCTTGACCGCGGTCAGTCCGGCCTCCACCTGCGCCGCGATGTGGTCGCGGACCTCGCTGGGCTCGTCGCCGCCGACCCAGCCGTAGACCCGGATCCGGTCCCGGACCGGGCCGCCGAGCAGCTGGTGCACCGGCGCCCCGTACCGCTTGCCGGCGATGTCCCACAGCGCCTGGTCCAGACCGGACACCGCGCTGGCCAGGATCGGGCCACCCCGGTAGAAGGAGCCCTTCGTCATGGTCTGCCAGTGGTCCTCGATCCGCAGCGCGTCCCGGCCGATCAGCAGCTCGCTGAGCTGCTCCACGGCGGTGCGGACGGTTTCCGAGCGGCCCTCGCAGGTCGCCTCGCCCCAGCCGACGATCCCGGATTCGGTCTCGACGCGGACGAAGAGCCAGCGGGGGGCGACCAGGAAGGTCTCGACCCGAGCGATTGTCGTCACGGTGTCCTCAGCCCTTCGTCGCGCCGGCGGTGAGGCCGGAGACGACGTACTTCTGCACGAACAGGGCGATCAGCATGATCGGCAGGGTGACGACGCTGGCCGCCGCCATGAGTCCGCCCCAGTCGATGCTGGCGTAGCCGACGAAGTCGAAGATCGCGACCGGCAGGGTCTTGGTGTCGGCGCCGGAGAGCACCAGGGCGAACATGAAGTTGTTCCAGGAGAAGATGAAGGACAGGATGCCGGCGGTGGCCACGCCCGGTATCGACAGCGGCAGCGTGATCCGGCGGAACGCGCCGATGTGGGTCAGCCCGTCGACGAGCGCCGCCTCCTCGAGTTCGATGGGCAGGCTGTCGAAGTAGCCCATCATGATGTAGACCACCAGCGGCAGCGACACGAACATGTGGCTCAGGATGAGCACGCTGAAGCCGCCGACCATCTTCAGGTTCGAGAAGACGTAGTACCAGGGCACCAGCAGGGAGACGCCGGGGATGACCCGCGCCATCAGCACGACGAGCGCGGACTTCCTCATGTTGAAGCGGCTCATGGAGTACGCCGCGGGCACGCCCAGGACGATGGAGAGCACGGTGGCCGCGAAGGCCACCCAGAGGCTGTTGACGATGAACTCGACGTAGTTGGCCTGCTCCAGGACGTTCGCGTAGTTCGTCAGGGTGGGCGAGAAGGCGAACGCCTTGCCCGTGTCGTAGATGTCGACGTTCGTCTTGAACGAGGCGGCGACCATCCAGAGCAGCGGCGCGAGCAGCGCGATCACCACGACGGTGAGCGCCACCACGCGGAACACCCGGTAGGCGGGGCTGGACTTCATCGCTTCGCCTCCTTCCTACGCGAGGTCAGAGCCCACATCGACCCGATGATGATCAGGAAGAAGACGATGAGGACCGTCGATGAGATGCCGTACTCGTTGTAGTCGAAGCTCAGTCCGTAGGCGTACACGTTGAGCGTCTCGACCTCGTGGAAGGAGCCGCCGCCGCGGCCCTTCGTGGCGTAGAGGATGTCGAAGGTCTTCAGCGCGTCGATGCCGCGCAGCAGGATCGCGACGATCACGGTCGGCATCACCAGCGGCAGGGTGACGTGCCGGAACCGCTGCCAGGTGCTGGCGCCGTCGATGCGCGCCGCCTCCTGGGGCTCGTCGGACAGCGAGGTCAGGCCTGCGAGCAGGATCAGCACCACCATCGGGGTCCACTGCCAGACGTCAATGAAGATCGTCGTGGGCAGCGCCGAGTGCTGGCCGGCCAGCCACGGTTGGGGTCCGATGCCGACCCAGCCGAGTACCTGGTTCGCCATGCCGATGTTCGGGTCGAAGATGAGCCGCCACATCATGCCGACCGCGACCGGGGTGGCGACCAGCGGCATCAGGATGGCGACCCGGACCCATTTCTGACCCCGGAACGGTCGCCACAGCAGCAGCGCGACCGCCATGCCGAGGACGACCTCGAACAGCAACGCGACGACGGTGAACGCGGCGGTCCGGCCGACGGCGGGCCAGAACCGGTCGGTGTCCGAGAGCACTTCGACGTAGTTCTGGAAGCCCACGAACTCGGACTCCGCCCGAACCGAGCCCTCGGCGTCGGTGAGGCTGAGGTATCCGGTCCAGGCCAGCGGAAAGACGATCAGCGCGGCGACGAAGACCATGGCCGGCGTCGCGAAGAGCCACTTGCGATGGTCGTTGGCCCAGCGGGCCCACGCCGGCGTGTCCGGCGTCTCCGATGCTCGGCGGGGCGGTCTGGTGGGGGTGGTCACTGCTGCCATGAGATCTCCGGGGTGGGCGGGCCCGGCGGGGGTGGCGGAGCCGGACGGCCCCGCCACCCCCGCGCCAGGCTTACTTGGCCTCGTCGTCCAGGAACTGCTGGAACGCCTCGTTGGCGGAGTCGGCCGCCGCCGCGGCGTCCTTGCCCGCGATGGCGTCGACGATCGGCTGGCCGACGATCTCCCGGGCCTGGGCGACCTTGTTGACCAGCGGGCGGTCGTGACCCACGCCGTCCTTCGTGCTGGCCGCGATGGCCTCGACGAGGTCCTTCGGGTACGTGGCGGTGCCCTCCGGGTTGGCCCAGACCGAGGTACGCGCGCCCGGGACGCCGGACTTCTGCTGCGCGAGCGTCTGCTCCTTGCTGGTCGCCCACTCGACGAACTTCCAGGCGTTGCTCTGGTTCTCGGAGTTGTCGTTGATGCCCAGCGCCCACGAGGGGATGTTGTAGGGCTTCGAACCGGCGGGGCCGGCCGGGAAGGGCGCGAAGCCGACGGTGTCGGAAACCTTCGACTTGGCCGGGTCGGTGGCGTTCTTGTAGAGCGAGTTGGCCTCGGTGTAGAACGCCGCCTTGCCCTGGGTGAAGATGGCCATCGCCTCGGGCCAGCTCATGTCGGTGCTGACGTTCGCCGGGCCGTGGTCCTTCAGGAGCCCGCCGTAGTAGGCGTACGCCTGCTTGGCCTGCTCGCTGTTGACGGTGGCCTTGCCGCTGCTGTCGACGAAGTCACCGCCGAAGCTGTAGAGGAAGCTGGAGAACTGGGTGACCGCCGGCGACTTGCCGGTACGCGCCACGAAGCCCGCGATGCTCGGGTCGGCGGCCTTGATCTTGGCCGCGGCCGCCTTGAGCTCGTCGAGGGTCTTCGGCGGGGCGGTCAGACCGGCCTTGCCCAGCAGGTCCTTGCGGTAGTAGAGGACCTCCTGCTCGGTGATGATCGGGACGCCGACCGCCTTGTCCTCGTACGAGGTGGCGTCCACCGGGCCGGCCTGGAAGTCGCTGAAGTCCCAGTCCTTGTTGGACTTCACCTTGTCGGACAGGTCGGCGAGGTACTTGTTCTTGGCGAACAGCTTCCCCTCCTGCAGGGGGCGGTACATCATCACGTCGATGTCGCTGGAGCCGGCGTTCAGCTTGACGTTGTACTGGTCGGAGAGCTGGTCCTCGCCGAGCTGCGTGATCTCGACCTTCAGGCCGGACTGCTTCTCGAACTCGGGCAGGGCCTGCTTGATGTTCTCCGTCCACACGTGGTTGGCCAGGGTCACCCGCACGGTCTTCGACGAGGCGCTGTCGTCCCCGCCGCCGCCGCACGCTGACAGGCCCATGGCGGCAACCACGGCCAGAGAAGTTCCAAATATCGATCGACGCCGCACGTCCATCTCTCCTTCTGTCGTGGTCGCCGCTTCGGGGGTAGAGCACGACCTCGCTGTTAACGTCCGCTTAACGTCCGGATGCTAGGCCGATAAAGCGGATTTATTCAAGGGGTGATCTCCAACTGATATGCTGCAACGCGTGGACCGGTCCTCATCAGGGGTTGCAGCCGTCCAGAAGAAGGCCCCTGCCGAGGCCGGGCTGCACGCACAAGTTCTCGACCACCTCGGCACCGCCATCTGCGGAGGCCAGCTGACGCCGGGCTCCGTCCTCAACATCGACGAGCTGGTCGACCGGTACGGCGTGTCCCGCTCGGTCGTCCGCGAGGTCCTGCGGGTGCTCGCCGCCATGGGGTTCATCGAGACCCGCCGCCGGGTCGGGGTGCTGATCCGGCCGACCCGCGACTGGAACGTCTTCGACCCGCAGGTGATCCGCTGGCGACTGGCCTCGGACGGCCGGATGGCACAGATGCGCTCGATCACCGAGCTACGGACGGCCGTCGAGCCGCACGCCGCCTGGCTGGCCGCTCGCCGGGTCGACCACGACGAGGCGAGCGACCTCGTCGGGTTGGCGGCCAAGATGTGGGCCGCCGGGAAGGCCGGGGACGAGGAGCGCTTCCTTCACCTCGACATCGAGTTCCACCGGCGGGTGCTGGCCGCCTCGGGTAACGAGATGTTCGTCAGGCTGCAGGACCTGGTGGCGGAGGTGCTCACCGGCCGCCACCACTACGACCTGATGCCGCACTACCCCCACGAGCAGGCTCTCCAACTGCACGCCGACGTGGCGCAGGCGATCCAGCGCCGCGACGGCGACCGCGCCCGCGCCGCCATGGTCCAGATCATGGAGCAGGCGTTCGGCGAGATGAAGTCGATGTGGGAGCAGACCGGCGAGCCCGGCCAGGGCTGAGCTGCTGATGGCTGACATCTCCGTGCGTCCCATGGCTGCCGGTGACGCCGAGCGGGTCCTGGCGATCTACCAGGCCGGGCTCGACGCCGGCAACGCCAGCTTCGAGGTCACCGCGCCGACCTGGTCGGCGTTCGACGCCACGCGCCTGACCGCGCACCGGTTCGTGGCCGTCAGCGGCGAGAGCGGCGTCGTCGGTTGGATCGCCGTCTCGCCGACCTCGACCCGCGCGGTCTACGCCGGCGTCGTCGAGCACTCCGTCTACGTCGATCCGGCCGCCCACGGGCGCGGGATCGCCCGACTGCTGCTGGACACGCTGATCGCCTCGACCGAAGCCGCCGGCATCTGGACGATCCAGTCCGGTGTCTTTCCGGAGAACACCGCCAGCCTGACCCTGCACGAGCGTGCCGGGTTCCGCGTCATCGGCGTTCGCGAGCGCGTCGGTCGCCATCACGACCGTTGGCGGGACGTCGTCCTGCTGGAACGCCGTAGCCCCGCCATCAGCTGACGAGCGCGGCAGGTCGCCGCACCAGCCGCGACGTCACAGGTGAGCCGCCTCAGTCCAGGCAGAACTCGTTGCCCTCGGGGTCGGCCATCACGATGAAGCCGGCGTCCAGTGGGGGAGCGGGCTCGGAGCGACGTACCCGCGTCGCCCCCAGCGCGAGGAGCCGGTCGCACTCGGCCTCCAGCGCCGCCATCCGCTCCTCTCCCTGCAGCCCGGGGGCCGCGCGGATGTCGAGGTGGACGCGGTTCTTGGCGACCTTGTCCTCCGGCACCTGCTGAAAGAACAGCCGTGGGCCGTGCCCGTCCGGGTCCTCGATGGCCGATCTCGTGTTGCGCTCCTCCTCCGGTACGCCGATCCGCGCGAGGAAGTCGTCCCATGCGGCCAGCGGGTCGGCGCCCTCGGGCAGGTCGACTCCGGGCGGGCCGGGGAGCACGTAGCCCAGCACCTCGCACCAGAAGCGCGACAGCGCCCGCGGGTCGTGGGCGTCGAAGGTGACCTGGATGTGGCGGCTCATCGGGTTGCTCCGTTCGTAGCGGGTTTCGGAGGTCGCGCTGCGGGCAGACCTTCATCCATGAGTCACCCTGCCACGCCCAGCGGACAGAATCGGTCCGCTACTCCCGGCGGCGGCCGTCGGCGATCAACCACCAGGTGATCATGGCGCTGGCCGGAATGGGGGCGGTGGCCCGCGCCCGTGGTGCCGCTCTCGGCGGGCGCTCGCTACGACCGTCGGGTGTGTACCTTGTAGAAATCGAACGCGGCGATGGGGGGGCTGGTGACTGGCCGGAGCGGGGAACTGTCAGCGGCGGACCGGATCGACACCACGGTCGCGCACCCGGCTCGCAGGTACAACTACCTGTTGGGCGGCAAGGACAACTTCGCTGCTGACCGGGAGTCCGGTGACGCCCTCGCGGCCGCGATGCCCACGGTCCGCCTGGCCGCGGTCGAGAACCGGATGTTCCTGCAGCGGGCGGTGCGGTTCCTGGCGCAACAGGGCGTCCGGCAGTTCCTGGACATCGGCACCGGCATTCCGACCGCCGACAACACGCACGAGGTTGCCCAGGCGATCGACCCGTCAGCCCGGGTCGTCTACGTCGACAACGACCCGATCGTCCTCGCCCACGCTCGCGCGTTGCTGAACAGCACGCCCGAGGGCCATACCGCCTACCTCGACGCCGACCTGCGTGAGCCCGACAAGATCCTCGCCGACCCGGACCTGCGGGCCACGTTGGACCTGTCCCAGCCCGTCGCGGTGATGCTGGTGGCGATCCTGCACTTCATCCGTGACGACGAAGACCCCAAGGGCATTCTCGACCGACTCGTCGCCGCGCTCCCGGCCGGCAGCTACGTGGTCGCCTCGCACGTCACCTGGGAATACCTGCCGCCAATCGTGACCGCGAGGCTCGAAGCCAGCAATCACGACGGACGGTTCCGCGCCCGGAGCACGGAGCAGTTCGCCGAGATGCTCGCCGGGATGGAGCTCGTCGATCCGGGAATCGTGTCCGTGGCGCGGTGGCGCGCGGATGACGCGCCGCAGCCGCGGCCATCCGTGCAGGACGTGTCTTTCAACGGCGCGGTCGCCCGCATCGTGCGATAGCCACCGGCGGAAGGCTGCTCGCTCACCGCGACGAGTCCCTGCGCCTGCGCGCCCAATCTGTCCAGCCGGGATGTCTACCCTCGATCGTGAGTGTGACAAGCAGCGCGGGGTGGTCCGTCGCCCCGTGCATTCCTATCGACCGGCGGCAACAGATCGTGACGTCGGCTGTCGTCATGACGTGTTGCAGCGCGCCGTCGTCGATCCGCAGGTACTCCGGCGGTACGCAGGACCGCACGTTGGGGGAACGGTCGTGCCGGAGATTGAGGTCGCCGATCAGCACCGTCGGCGCGTACCCCACGCTCCTGCGGATCGCGGGCACGACCGCGTCGAGCAGGTGACGGCACTGGGCGAGCGCCACGGTGAAGCTGGTGGCCGCGAGATGGGTGGTGCAGGTGTGCAGCGAGCCGGGGACGTGGACGCACAGCCAGGCCCGTTCCTCAGGGTCCGAGACATCCTGCGCCGTGTAGATACCGCTGCGCATCGTGTACGGGGTGGACGCGGCATCGACGCGGGTCAGTAGTCCGATGCCGTAGGGCTCGCCGTTGCGGCACCGGGTGACGGCGCCGCTGGGGCGGTCGCCCGCAGCCTTGAAGGCCGACACGACCGTGCCGTCGGGGTGGACGGTTGCGAGCGCGGCCTTCAGCACCGCCACATCGCCCTGGCATATCTCGTTGAGAGCCACCACGTCGGGCGCCTCCGCGCTGATCGCCTCGGCTGCCGCGGTCACCGACCGACCCGTGTAGCAGCCGGCGCGGCCGCTGTTGCAGAGGTTCATCTGGAGCACCCGCAGGGCCGAGGATTCGGTCCTGGTGGTCGTCGTCGGACGGGCCGGCACCGCGGCGGCGGCGACCAGGCACACGACGGCCAGTGCCCAGCGCAGAGATCGGTACCAACGGTCAGCCATGCGCGGATCGCGGAGTCTGACCAACGGTGGCACCGCCCGGCACGCGGCACCTCCGGAGACGGGTCTCGCGGGTGACGTCGACGGCTGACTGCTCGGACACGCGGACTCCGGATGAAGCAGGCGACAGTCGTCGCCGAGGTGCAGCGATCCTACTGCCGGCCCACCGGCAGGAGCACCATGCCTGCGGGCCGTGTGGGGCGCGGAGCCCCACACGGCCCGGTCGTGCTCCGGTGACCCTCGTCGGCTCAGCCGAAGCGGTCGGTCAGCGGCGCGGCTTCGGAGTGGTGCGCGGCAGGACGTACGGCGGGCCGGCGAAGATCAGGTCGGACTTCAGCTCGTGGTACGCCCGCTTGGGCTGGTAGTTCTCGTCGTAGATGGTGGCCATGCCCTCTGGCGGGTCGTTGAACCAGCCCGGCACCCAGGAGTGCCGGTCACTGAAGCCCCAGACGGTGTACGACAGGCAACTACGCACGGCCAGGCAGGCCTTCATCAGCACGCTGAAGTTGGCGGCCGACGCCTGCAACCGGGGGTTGATCTCGGCCGCGTTGCCGGCCCGGACGGCCTCGGTCATCTCGCTGCGGACGTCGACCTCGGTGAACGCGGTGGCGACACCGAGCGCGGTGAACTTCTTCAGCGCGGCGGTCACCTGGAGGGTGTCGTAGTTGCCGTACTGCGTGCCCAGGTGGCCCTGGGAGCCGATGCCGTCGACCGGGACGCCCTGGGCGCGCAACCCCTTGACCATGTCGTAGACGAACTGAGACTTGTCGTCGGCGGGGTTGCCGGAGCCGAACGCCTCGATGTTGTAGTCGTTGTAGAACAGCAGCGCCCGGGGGTCGGCGGCCCGCGCCCAGCGGAACGCGTCGGCGATGTAGCCAGGCCCGAGGTTCTGCGCCCAGAAGCCCTTGTAGTGCAGGGTCGACGGGGTGTCCCAGGGGTCACTGACCGCCTCGTTGACCACATCCCACTGCCAGATCTTGCCCTTGTAGCGGTTGACGACGGTGGTGATGTGCTTGCGCAGCAGCTCGCGCAGCTCCTGCTTGCTGATCGAGCCGTCGGCGACGCCACTGGTCAGCCAGGTGGGCAACTGGTTGTGCCAGACCAGCACGTGGCCGCGCACGCTCTGCTTGTTGCGCCTGGCGAACTCGACGAGTTGGTCGGCCGCGGCCCAGTCGTAGACGCCGCGGGTGGGCTCCAGGCTCTCCCATTTCATCGCGTTCTCCGCGGTGACCGAGGAGAACTCGGAGGCGACCAGCCTGCGGTACTGCGGGTCGTTGGCGTCGTTGAGGGCCGCCATGTCCACCGCGGTGCCGACCTGGAGACCGTGCCGCAGCCCGAGAGCCGCCAGGCTCTGGGCGGTGGGATCGTACGGCCGACTCGCGGTGGCTGGCACCGCGTTCAGTGCCGCGACGGTCGCGACCGCGACCGCGCCGACACTGATCCACCGTCGTTGCTTCATCTGCCTTCCTTTCGGCACCAATCGATCTTGATCGATCATCAGATGGAGGGTGTGGGCATGGTGCTGATGGGCTGGGAGCAGGGTCGGTGTCGGGTGTCCGAGGTCTCGGGCTGACCGTGGTGGCTCCGACAGCTCTTCGGGTGGAGACCCGAAACCTGCCCGAAACGTTAAGGCTGTCGATGGACCCCGTCAAGGTCGAACACTTCCGGAAATCCGTCGCGTGACCTGCGAAGTGCTGGTGTCGTTCGGTTCGAAACTTCCGAAGGTTGGTGGCGCTGGCAGATCAACGGGCGGCTCGACCGCAGGTGGGGACCGGCGCGGCCGGCCGATCATGGCGGCGCCGGGCCGGTGTTTCGGGTCGTATCCGCCCCCTCGCCGCCGCACGGTTCGGCCCATCTGCCGCTCGCCGCGCCTGAAGCGCCGTTCGCCGCACCGGGTCGACCGCTCCCGGCGACTGTGTCGTCGCTCAGGCATGGCCCCGTACGGCAAGAACTACAGTCGGCAGGAGCGCGTCCGATCGATCACCACGCATGTCACGGTGAGGAGCGAGTCGATGACCATCCCTGCGGGCGTCGAGGTCACAGGCCCGATGCACCCCCGGTACGACGAGATCCTCACCCCGGAGGCGCTGGCCTTCCTCGCCGATCTGCACCGCGCCTTCGACCCGCGTCGCCGAGACCTGCTCGCCCTGCGACGGCAGCGTGAGGCAGAGCTGGCCGACGGTGGGCTGCTGGACTTCCTGCTGGAGACCCGGGAGATCCGCGAGGCCGACTGGCGGGTCGCCGAGCCGGCGCCGGGCCTGGTCGACCGCCGCGTCGAGATCACCGGACCCACCGAAGCGAAGATGACCATCAACGCCCTGAACTCCGGCGCGAAGGTGTGGCTGGCCGACCACGAGGACGCCAACACCCCGCTCTGGGAGAACGTCATCTCCGGTCAGCTCAACCTGCGCGACGCCATCGACGGCAAGCTCGCCTTCACGTCCCCCGAGGGCAAGCAGTACGCGTTGCACGACGGCGAACTGGCCACGATCGTGGTGCGGCCGCGCGGCTGGCACCTCACCGAGAAGCACATCCTCGTCGACGGTGAGCGCACCTCCGGCAGCCTCGTCGACTTCGGGCTCTACTTCTTCCACTGCGCGCGCCGGCAGCTCGACCGCGGCGCCGGGCCCTACTTCTACCTGCCGAAGATGGAGAGCCACCTCGAGGCGCGACTGTGGAACGACGTCTTCCTGGCCGCCCAGGAACGGCTCGGCATCCCGCGCGGCACCATCCGGGCCACCGTGCTGATCGAGACCTTCCCGGCCGCGTTCGAGATGGACGAGATCCTCTACGAGCTGCGGGAGCACTCCGCCGGGCTGAACGCCGGCCGGTGGGACTACATGTTCAGCGTGATCAAGAAGTTCCGTACCCGGGGCGCGGACTTCCTGCTGCCGGACCGGAACGCGGTGACGATGACCGTGCCGTTCATGCGGGCGTACACCGAACTGCTGGTGCGGACCTGCCACCGGCGCGGCGCGCACGCCATCGGGGGGATGGCGGCCTTCATCCCCAGTCGACGCGACCCGCAGGTCAACGAGACCGCCCTGGCGAAGGTCCGCGACGACAAGACCCGCGAGGCCGGCGACGGTTTCGACGGCTCCTGGGTGGCCCACCCCGACCTGGTGCCGATCTGCCGGGAGGTCTTCGACACGGTGCTCGGCGACCGGCCGAACCAGCTCCACCGCGCCCGCGAGGACGTACGGGTCGTCGCCGCCAACCTGCTCTCGGTGGGCGCCACCCCCGGCCCGCACAGCGAGACCGGGTTGCGCAACGCGGTCAGCGTCGGGGTGCAGTACCTGGCCAGCTGGCTGCGTGGCTCCGGCGCGGTGGCCATCTTCAACCTGATGGAGGACGCCGCCACGGCGGAGATCTCCCGCAGCCAGGTGTGGCAGTGGCTGCACAACGACCTCACCCTCGACGACACCGGCGCCCGGGTCACCCGGGAGTTGGTCGAGCGGATCGCCGACGAGGAGATCGCCAAGCTCCCCGGCGACCCGGGCGACTACACCGCCGCCCGGGCGCTGTTCATGGAGGTCGCCGTCGCCGACGACTTCGCCGACTTCCTCACCGTGCCGGCGTACGAACGGATGCCCTGACCGACGACCGACCCGACGCGCGGAGGTGGGCGATGAGCACAGCCGGAACGGACCTCGAAACTCTCACCGCCGCGCTGCGAGCCGCCATCGGCGCGGACCGGGTGATCAGCGACCGACAACAGCTGCGCACCTACGAGTGCGACGGGCTGGCCCAGTACAAGGTGGTCCCGGCCCTCGTCGCCCTCCCCGCCGACGCCGCGCAGTGCGCCGCCGTGGTCCGCGCCTGCGTCGCCGCCGACACCCCGTTCGTGGCCCGTGGCTCGGGCACCGGGCTCTCCGGGGGCGCGCTGCCGCACGCCGACGGCGTCCTGATCGTCACCTCGCAGATGCGGGAGATCCTGGAGATCGCCCCGTCCGACGAGCGGGCGGTAGTGCAGCCCGGCGTGATCAACCTGGCGGTCACCCGGGCCGCCGTCCCGCACGGCTGGTACTACGCGCCCGACCCGTCCAGCCAGCAGATCTGCTCCATCGGCGGGAACGTGGCGGAGAACTCCGGCGGCGCCCACTGCCTGAAGTACGGCTTCACCACCAACCACGTCACCGGCGTCGAGCTGGTCACCCCCGACGGCGACCGGGTACACCTCGGCGGCCGCGCGCCCGACGCCCCCGGCTACGACCTGCTCGGAGCGTTCGTCGGCTCCGAGGGCACCCTCGGCATCGCCACCGAGGTGACCGTGCGGCTGACCCGGTTGCCCGAGTCGGTGCGCACCCTGCTGGCCGCCTTCGAGAGCACCGACCAGGCGGGCGCGGCGACCTCGGCGATCATCGCGGCGGGGGTGGTGCCGGCGGCGGTGGAGATGATGGACGCGCTCGCCATCTCCGCTGCCGAGGCGGCCGTGCACTGTGGCTACCCGGCCGGCGCCGGCGCGGTGCTCATCGTCGAGCTGGACGGGCCCGACCCGGAGGTGGCCGCCCAGTTCGACCAGGTCGTACGGCTCTGCCGGGACAACCGGGCGTTCGAGATCCGGATCGCCGCCGACGACGCCGAGCGGGCGCTGTTCTGGAAGGGTCGCAAGTCCGCGTTTGCCGCCGTCGGACGGATCAGCCCCGACTACATCGTCCAGGACGGGGTCATTCCGCGCACCGCCCTGCCCGCGGTGCTGCGCCGCATCGGTGAACTCTCCGCCGAACGTGGCATCCGGGTCGCCAACGTCTTTCACGCCGGCGACGGCAACCTGCACCCGCTCGTCCTGTTCGACGCGGGCGTCGACGGGCAGACCGAACGCGCCGAGGAGGTCTCCGGCGCGATCCTCGACCTCTGCGTGAGCCACGGCGGTTCGATCACCGGAGAGCACGGCGTCGGCATGGACAAGGCGAAGTACATGCCGCGCATGTTCACCGACGACGACCTGGACACCATGCAGTTGCTGCGCTGCGCGTTCGACCCGGCCGGTCTGGCGAATCCGGGCAAGGTCTTTCCGACACCCCGGCTCTGCGGCGAGATCCCCGGTCGACGCAAGGGGGTCCACCCCGCGCAGGAGGCCGGTCTGGCGGAGGCGTTCTGATGCCCGCCGACGCGATCCTCGACCGGCTCCGCGCCGCCGCCCCTGAGGCCGCGACCGACGGCCCGCGGTCCGACGGCTCCGAGTCGGTCCGGCCGGCCGGCGACCACGACGTGATCGCCGGGATGCCCGCGCGCTACGTCGCCACACCCCGCGACACCGCCGGGGCGGCGACATTGCTGCGGGCGGCCGCCTCGCTCGACCTCGCGGTGACGGTCCGCGGCGCGGCCACGAAGCAGGCGTGGGGAAGCCCGCCCCGGCGACTCGACCTGATCCTCGACACCACGGCGCTGGCTGGGGTGGTCGAGCACGCCGCCGGTGACCTGATCACCGTGGTCCGGGCCGGCACCCGCCTCGACGAGCTGGCCGCCACCCTGGCCGGCGCCCGCCAGCAACTCGCCCTCGACGCGCCGCTGCCCGGCGGCACCGTCGGCGGCGCGGTCGCCACCAACACCAGCGGACCTCGCCGGATGCTCTACGGCACCGTGCGCGACCTGATCATCGGGGTCACCCTGGTCCGCGCCGACGGTGTGGTCGCGCACGCCGGAGGCAAGGTGGTCAAGAACGTCGCCGGCTACGACCTGGCCAAGCTGGTCACCGGCGCGTACGGCACGCTCGGGCTGATCACCGAGTGCGCGTTCCGGCTGCACCCGCTGCCGTCCGCGGTCGCGTACGTCACCCGTCGGACCGACGACCCGGCCGAGGCGGGACGGCTCGCCGGCACCGTACGCGCCGCGCAGCTCGTGCCCACCGCGCTGGAGGTGGACGCGCCGGCCGGTGGGGGAGCGGCGGTGACGGTGCTGCTGGAGGGCACCGCGGCCGGGGTGGCCGCCCGCGTGGAGGCGACCCGACGGCTCCTCGGCGGCGACGCCACCGCTTCCGACGAGCCTCCGGACGGTTGGGGCCGGTACCCGTGGCGGGACGGCGACATCGGGCTGAAGCTGACCGCCGCCCTCTCCGGCGTACCGCGGCTGCTGGCCGACGCCCGGGCGGCGGCCGACCGGTGTGGTCTGCCGCTCGCGCTGCGCGGCTCGGCCGGCGTCGGGGTGCTCTACGCCGGGCTGCCCGGCACGGCCGACCCGGAGCGGGTCGCCGGCCTGACCGACGCGCTGCGGACGGCGAGCGCCGCCGTCGCCGGACACGTCGTGGTGCTCACCGCGCCCCCGCCCGTTCGGGACCGCGTGGACCTGTGGGGGCCCGTCGACGGTCTGGCACTGATGCGCCGGGTCAAGGAGCGCTTCGACCCCGATGCCCGGCTCGCGCCCGGCCGATTCGTGGGAGGGATCTGATGGCCATTCCCCGGCAGCCCGACCGTCGCGATCCGGCGAGCGCGGCCCGGTCCGCGGAGACCGCGCCGCTCAGCTCGCCGGGCGGAACCCGCCCGGCAAGCGGGCCCCGCGACGTGCTCGGCCTGGCCGCCCAACCGCCCGGCCAGGGCGCGTTCGACGCGCACCATCCACCCGCCGCCGAGCTGGTCTCGGACTGTGTGCACTGTGGCTTCTGCCTGCCCACCTGCCCCACCTACGTGCTGTGGGGCGAGGAGATGGACTCGCCGCGCGGGCGGATCTACCTGATGAAGGAGGGCCTGGAGGGCGAGCCGCTGTCCGACTCGATGGTCACCCACTTCGACCAGTGTCTCGGCTGCATGTCCTGCGTGACCGCCTGCCCGTCCGGCGTCCGCTACGACCGCCTCATCGAAGACACCCGGCAGCAGGTCGAACGCCGGCACCACCGCGGGCCCCGGGAGCGGGCGCTTCGGGCGGCGATCTTCGCGCTCTTCCCGTACCCGCGGCGGCTGCGGCTGCTACGTGGCCCGCTGCGCGCGTACCAGGCCAGCGGAGTGCGCCGTCTGGTCCAGCGGACCGGACTGCTGCCCCGGCTGGCGCCCACCCTGGCGGCGCTGGAGTCCCTCGCCCCCCGGCTCCGCCGGCCGCAACGCCCACCGAAGCGGGTTCCCGCGGTCGGCCCAAGGCGGGCCGTGGTCGGCATGCTCACCGGCTGCGTACAGGGTGCGTTCCTCCCCGAGGTCAATGCCGCCACCGCCCGGGTGCTCGCCGCCGAGGGCTGTGACGTGGTCATCCTGCCCGACCGGCAGGGTTGCTGCGGTGCGCTGAGCGTGCACAACGGGCGCGAGGCGGAGGCGCAGCGCTTCGCCCGCCGGATGCTCGACACGTTCGCCGCCGCCGGCATCGACTTCTTCGTGGTCAACGCGGCGGGCTGCGGCTCCACCCTCAAGGAGTACGGCGACCTGCTCCGGGACGATCCCGGCTACGCGGCGCTCGCCGCCGACTTCGCCGGCAAGGTGCGTGACCTGTCCGAGCTTCTCGACGAGCTGGGTCCGGTCGCCACCCGGCACCCACTGCCGGTGACCGTCGCCTACCACGACGCCTGCCACCTGGCCCACGCCCAGGGCGTCCGCGCCCAGCCCCGCCGGCTGCTGCGCGACATTCCCGGGTTGGAGCTGCGGGAGATCGCCGACCCGGAGATCTGCTGCGGGTCGGCGGGGATCTGGAACGTGCTCCACCCCGGGCCGGCCGCCGAACTCGGCGACCGCAAGGCCCGCACCGTACTGGCCACCGGGGCGCGGCTGCTCGTCACCGCCAACCCCGGCTGCCTCATGCAGGTCGCCGCCGCGGTGACCCGCGCCGGCGGCGACATCGCGCTGGCCCATACCGCCCAGGTCCTCGACGCCTCCCTCCGCGCCCGCCCGGTGGAGGAGCTGCTGTAGGGCCCCAACTCACCCGCCACCGTCTCCGAGCGTCGAGGTGACCCATGTTCGACCAGTTCACAGTCGTCACCGATCCCGTCAGCGACTCCGTCGCGCTGTCGGCAATCTTCGCCGTCCTGCCTCTGCTCACCCTCTTCGTGCTGCTCGGCGTGCTGAAGGTGCGGGCCTGGCTGGCCGGGCTGATCTCGCTCGCGGTCGCGCTGGTGGTGGCGGTCGCCATCTACGCCATGCCCGTCGGGCAGGCCGTGCTGTCGGCCACCGAGGGCGCCGCCTTCGGCTTCTTCCCGATCCTGTGGATCGTCCTCAACGCGATCTGGGTCTACAACCTCACCGTCGAGAGCGGACACTTCGACGTGTTGCGCCGCTCGTTCGAACGGGTCAGTCCGGACATGCGGATCCAGGCGATCATCATCGCGTTCTGCTTCGGCGCGCTGCTGGAGGCGTTGGCCGGCTTCGGCACGCCGGTTGCCATCACCGTGGTGATGCTGATGGCGCTCGGCTTCCGCCCGATCCACGCCGCCTCGGTGGCGCTGCTGGCCAACACCGCGCCGGTGGCGTTCGGCGCGCTCGCCACCCCGGTCGTCACCCTGGCCACCGTCACCAGTGGCGTCAACGACGACTCGCGGCTCACCGTGGACACCCTCGGCGCGATGGTCGGCCGGCAGACGCCGATCCTCGCGGTGGTCGTACCGCTGCTGCTGGTGGTCCTGGTGGACGGGCGGCGCGGTATCCGGCAGACCTGGCCCGCCGCGTTGGTCGCGGGCGTGACCTTCGGCCTGGCGCAGTTCGTCGCCGCGAACTACATCTCCGTGCCGCTGACCGACATCGTCGCGGCGTTGGTCTCGGCCGCCGCCGTCGTGCTGCTGATCCGCGTCTGGCGCCCGGTCACCCCGGCCGACCTGGGCCGCGAGCCGGAGGTGGCGAGCGTGCCGGCCGCCCGCGAGCCCGCCGAGGCCGAGCTTGCCGACCCGGGCGCCGTCCGCGCCACGGCCGGCCGCCGCTCCGGTACGACCACCGCGGCCGCGCCGTCGCTCGACGGCCCGGGCGGCGAGTCGCCGCCGGGGGACCCGTTCGTCTCGGACGACGCGCCGGGGGAGGATCGGGATCGGACGGCGGCCGATGCCGGGGCGGGCCACATCCGAGCGGCCGCTCCCCGGCTCGCCGACACCCCCGCCGAGGTGGCCCGCGCGTACGCGCCCTACCTGATCATCATCGCGATCTTCTCCATCGCCAACCTCGGGGCGGTGAAGGACGTCCTGGCGAAGGAGCCGTGGACGGTGAAGTTCGCCTGGCCGGGCCTGGACATCCTGGGCGGGAACGGCAATCCGCTGTCGTCGGCCACGTACACCCTCAACTGGCTGCCCGCCGCCGGCACACTGATGATCCTCGCCGGGGTGCTCACCGCGTTGGTGCTGCGGGTCTCCGTCGGCCAGGCGCTGCGAGCCTACGGGCGTACCTACGTCGAGCTGCGGTACGCGATCGTCACCGTCATGGCGGTGCTCGCCCTGGCGTACGTGATGAACCAGTCCGGGCAGACCAACACGCTCGGCGCGTTCCTGGCCGCCGCCGGTGGGGCGTTCGTCTTCCTCTCGGCGATCCTCGGCTGGATCGGCGTGGCGGTCACCGGCTCGGACACCTCGGCCAACGCGTTGTTCGGGGCGTTGCAGGTGGAGACCGCGGCGCGCGCCGGGCTGGACCCGGTGCTGCTGGCGGCCGCCAACTCCTCCGGCGGGGTGCTGGGCAAGATGATCAGCCCCCAGAACCTGGCCATCGCCGCCGCCGCGGTCGGCATGGCCGGCCGAGAGGGGGAGATCTTCCGCAAGGTGTTCGGCTGGAGCCTGCTCCTGCTGTTGTTCATGTGTGTACTGGTCGCGCTCCAGGGCTCGCCGGTCCTCGGCTGGATGGTGCCCTGACCCCCGCCCGGCAGGTGGGGCCGTCCCCCGCGAAGGGACGGCCCGCACCGGCCGGCTAGCGCAGACGGGACTCGATCGCGTCGATGATGCGCGGACGCAGTTCGGCGGCGCGGACCACCGCGTCCACCGAGCCCACCTCGACGGCGCGCTGGATGTTGTGCACGCGGTCGAACTCGGTGGCCACCTCGCCGAGCTTCTCCGCGCGCACCGAGGAGCGCAGCTCGTCGAGCTCCGCGGTCAACGCGGCGCGCTCGGTGCCGGCCGCGGCCGCGACCCGGGCCTCCAGGGCCCGTACGCGAGGGTCGGCCGCCGTGCGGGCGTTGACGTCCCCGGCGAACACCACGGCGGCGGCGGGAGCGCCACCGAGCACCGAGGCGAACGAGCCTTCCAGCGCGAGCACCGTCATGTTCGGGTTCAGCGCCTTCGAGAACACCACGAACGCGCCGCCGTGGTACCGCGAGATCACGCAGAAGACGATGGGCCCCCGGAAGTTGACGATCGCCCGGCCGATCTCGGCCCCGTACTCCAGTTGCAGCTTGCGCATCGACTCCGGCGAGCCGTCGAAGCCCGACAGGTTCGCCAGCACCACCAGCGGCCGATTGCCGCTGGCCGCGTTGATCGCCCGCGCGGCCTTCTTCGACGACCGCGGGAACAGCGTGCCCGCGGTGTAGGTGTCCGGGCCGTCGGTGGGCGGGAAGCCGCGCCGCGGCACCGATCGTGACTCGATGCCGAGCAGGCACACCGGGATGCCCCCGAGGTGCACGTCCTGCACCACCGCGGTCTCCGCGTCGGCCATGCCCGCCCAGCGTTCCAGCACCGGGTGGTCCTGGTCGGAGAGCGCCCGCATCACCGTTCGGATGTCGAACGGCTTCTTGCGGTCCGGGTTGGACTCGGCGGAGAAGATCTCCCCGACAGTGCTGAACGCACTGCCCGCCACGTCGTGCGGGAAGGCGGAGATGTCACGGTCCACCGGGTCGATGGTGGTCGCCCGCCGGGGCGCGTCCTCGCCGGGCGCGACGTACGTGTGGTCGTAGTGCGACATCAACACGTCCCGCGCGGCGGTCAGGTTCGGCGCCCAGTACTGCGCCTGCCCGTTCGGCCCCATCACCCGGTCGTAGCCACCGATGCCGAAGTTGTCCTCGGCGGACACGCCACCGGAGAAGTCGAGCGACTGCTTGCCGGTGAGCACCATCGCCGACTCCGGTGTCATCACCAGGACGCCCTTGGTGTGCATGAGCATCGTCGCCTCGGCGTTCCAGTACGGCTGCGCGCCGACGTTGATGCCCGCGACGACAATGTTGATCTCACCCCCGGCCTGGGTGAACTCGACGATCCGCTTCAGCGCCGCGGCCACCCAGTCCATGTTCTCCGTACCCGAGGTCATGGAGATCCGGGCCCCGGCGGACAGCGCCCACCACTCCAGCGGCACCCCCATCCGCTCCGCCAGGTCCAGCGCGGCGATCACCCGCCGGCACTCCGGCTCCGACAGGGCGCCCAGCGACTTCGTCGGGTCGCCGAGCAGCACGACCCGGGTGACACCCTGCGGATGCCGCACGGTCGGCGTGGTGACCACCCCGGCGACGATCGCGGCGCCGTTGCGCCCCTTCGGCCGGTCCACCGGCACCAGCGCGTGGTCGTCGTCGAGGTCGTGCTCGACGAAGTCACCGAGCCGGCCGGTCAGCTCGTACGGGTACACCGTGTTGCGGCTGCTCGCGCGCAGCACCTTCAACCGGTACTCGTCGAGCGGCTCGACCGGCTCCACCGGCGGCGCGCCGATGGCCAGCTCCGCGCCGCCCGCCGTGTCGAAGGAGATCCGCACGGCGATCTTGGTCAGCTCGCCGGTACGCCGGTCGCGCTGCCGCGCGATGAACAGGATCTCCTCCAGCCCGGCGCCCGCGGTCGTCGGGCGCACGCGCCCGGCGATCATCTCCATCTCCTCGCGGGTCAGCTCGCTCGGCGGCCAGACGTAGATCACGATCCGGTTGGTGTTGAAGCGCGTCTTCGACGGTCGCCGCGACTGGGCGCGGCGGATCGAGTCGAGGCACGCCGCCACGGCGTCCTCGGTCGTCGGCAGCGCGACCAGCCGGCCGTCGTGCTCGCGCAGCTCGGTCAGGTCACGCACCTGCGCGAACGCGACGAGGCGCTCGTCCGCCCGGTTCTCCCGCGCCACGGCCTGGAAGAGGTAGACCTCCTCGTCCGACGACGGCAGCCGGGTCAGGTCGAACTGGTGCAGCCGCTCCAGCTGCATCCGCTGCGCGATGTACGGGTGCAGGCCGCGGATCAGCCGGTCCTCGGTCATCCCTGGGCCGGACGGGCGGAAGGTGAAGTGGTGGTGCATCACCGCTCCGCCGCGACCCGCGACGGTGGCGGTGAGCCGACGGACCTGGGGCGGCAGCGGGTGCGCGGTGATGACCTCGAGCAGCGCCTCCACCATCGCGTCGAAGTCCTCCGGCTGGTTCTCCCAGCCGAGGTAGATGTCGGCGTCGACGGCGTCCTCGCCACGTGCCAGCTCGGCGAGCCCGCGCAGCGCGCTGCCGAGCGCGTCGAAGCTCACCGCGGCGGAGACCACGCTCGAGTCCGCGCGCTCGGCGACCACGAACGCGCAGCCCGCGACGTCGCTGCTGCGCACGCTGGTGAGCGCCTTGTTGCCGTAGTACCGGCGGGTCAGCACCTCCAGCATCACCGCGTTGTCGAGGTGATCACGGACGAGCCGCTGGCCGAGCAGCCGTACCAGGGGCTCGGTGCTACGTACCATCTCCGCGATGCGCTCGGTGCGGTCCGCCGCGTCCGGGTGCGCGTCCAGATGCCTCAGGTGCCCACGGACCTCGGCGTAGACGCGGGCGCGGTTGCGGCGCAGCAGCGGCTGGGCGAACCAGGCGAACACCACGCCACGGGCGAGGTCGGCGACCGCGGGGAAACGGACCTGAGTCGCCGCCACCAGCCGCTCCAGCGCGAGACCGGCGGGCTCGCGCAGCGTCTCGTCCGGCGGAGTCTCCCGCAGCCAGGAGCGCAGCAGCGCCGCGACGACCGCGGCGTCGGCGGTCGCGCGTTGCTGGGCGAGGAAGATCCGGAACACGGCGGCTTCGAGCTGGGGCGAGCGCTCCAGGTCGGTGACGCCGTAGTGCCCGAGAGCCTTCGCCAGCTTGGCCTGGAAGGAATCGGGCAGAGCGGCCCGCTCGACGTCGAGGCTCTGCAGGTAGGTGTGCAAGTACTCACGGGCGCTGCGGACGTGGGCGCCGCCGTCCTCACCCGTCGGCCGGTTGCGGCTCAGCTCGGTGAGGTCGGCGAACACGTCGACAAGGTCGAGTTCCTCGGCCAGTGGCCGGTGGCCCGCCTCGGTGGCCTCCCGCCGCGCGGCGAGGTAGTCGTCGAGCACGCGACGGTCGTCGTGCGGGTCGACGTCGAAGCCGAGCAGCAGGCCGCGCAGGTCCTCCTGGCCGCGCCGGCTGCGCAGGTGCGCCGGAACATCCTCGGCGGTGGCGGGAAGGTCCAGCTCGACGGAGCCGGCCGTCGGGTCGTCCGTGGTCTCGTCGGCGTCGTCGGCGAGGGGCTCCAGCCGCAGCAGGGGCGCGCCGGCCTCCACCTGGCTGCCCACGGAGACCGCGCACTCCTTCAGCCGCGCCTTGAACGGCGCCCGCAGCACCGTCTCCATCTTCATGGCTTCCAGCACCAGCACCGGCGCGCCCGCCTCGACCTCGGCGCCCACCTCCAGCGGCGTGGCGACGACCAGCGCGGGCATGGGGGACCGGACGACGCCGCCCTCGTCGCGGCTGACCCGGTGCGTCACGCCGTCCACCTCGACCAGGTGGGTCGGCCCGTGCGTGCCGGTCAGCAGGCGGTACCGGGCGCCGTTGACGACGATCTGGCCGGTGTGCCGGTCGAACCGGTCGAGTTCGACGTCGGCGGTGCGCACCGCGGCGCCCACCTCGATGCCGACGCGGAACCGGTGCGCGCCGACCCGCGCCACGCGCATGCGGTAGGTGACCCCGCGCAGCTTGAGGTCCAGCGGCCGGCCGCTCTGGTGCTGCACCTGGGGGCGCCCACCGGACGCCGTCGACAGCAGGCGCTGCCGCTCGACGCTCTCCTCCTCCTCGTACGCCTCGATGGCAGCGGCCGCCAACGCGACTCCGGAGTGCCGGTGCGCGACGAGTCGGCCCTCGCCGCGGACACGGTCGATCCAGCCGGTGTCCGCGCTGGCGTCGATCACCTCGGGCTGGTCGAGCAGGTCGAGCACGAAGCTCTTGTTCGTCGCGCCGCCCTCGATGATCACCGTGGTGTTCGCCATCGCCCGGCGCAGCTTGCCGAGCGCCTCGGCACGGTCGCGGCCGTACGCGATGATCTTCGCGATCATCGAGTCGAAGTCGGCCGGGATGGTGTCACCCTCGCTGACGCCGGTGTCCACCCGGATGCCCGGGCCGCTGGGCAGGTCCAGCCGGGCGATGCGGCCCGGCGACGGCGCGAAGTCGCGGTCCGGGTCCTCGGCGTTGAGCCGGGCCTCGATGGCGTGCCCGCGCTCCACCGGTGGCTCGCCGTCGAGCCGGCCGCCCGAGGCGACGTGCAGCTGCGCCTTGACCAGATCGAACCCGGTGGTCAGCTCGGTGATCGGGTGCTCGACCTGAAGCCGGGTGTTGACCTCGAGGAACGCGAACAGTTGATCGCCGGGGTGGTACAGGAACTCGACGGTGGCCGCGCCGCAATAGCCGACCGCCAGGGCCAGCCGCTCGGCCGACGCCTTGAGCTCGGCCGCCTGCGCCGGGCTGAGCACCGGCGACGCCGACTCCTCGATGACCTTCTGGTTGCGTCGCTGGACCGAGCAGTCGCGGACCCCGAGCGCCCAGGCGGTGCCCTGCCCGTCGGCGATCACCTGGACCTCGACGTGCCGGGCCCCGGTGACCAGGCGCTCCAGGAACACGATGCCGCTGCCGAACGCCCGCGCCGCTTCCTGGCTGGTGCGCTCGTACGCGTCGTCGAGCTCCGCCTCGCTGGTGATCACCCGGATTCCGCGCCCGCCGCCTCCAGCGGTCGCCTTCAGCATCAACGGGTAACCGATCTCGGCCGCCGCCGCCCGGGCGGCGGCCAGCGTCTCGACGGCGCCGCGGCTCCACGGCGCGACCGGCACGCCGACCTCCTCGGCGATCAGCTTCGAGCCGATCTTGTCACCGAGCTGGCGCATGGCTTCCGCGCTCGGCCCGACGAACGTGACGCCGATCTTCTCGCACAGCTCGGCGAACGCCGGGTCCTCGGCGACGAAGCCCCAGCCGACCCACGCCGCGTCGGCGCCGGTCTCGGTCAGGGCGCGCTCCAGCACCGCGAGATTGAGGTACGGGCGGGTGAACGCCGGACCGAGGTCGTAGGCGATGTCCGCCTCGCGCACGAAGGTGGCGGTACGGTCGACGTCGGTGTACAGGGCGACCGTCTCGATCCGGACGCCGGTCTCCGCGGCCAGCTCTCGGACCGCGTGGATGAGGCGCATGGCTGCCTCACCACGGTTGACGATGGCGACACGGTTGAACACCCGACTGACCCCTTTGGTAGACCATGATCTGCTCGCGGAGAGACGACGGCCCCCGCAGTGATCACCCTTCCGTCTGACGGCTGGCAGCGCCATGACGCAATCACCGAACCACTCGCCCCTCATTTGTAGGAAACCACCAAAAGTTTTTGGCTGCCACGCGGCATCAGGGCGGAGACCCTCGGCGGTGATGGCATTCACGCCGCATCGTGTCCGCGCGGTGACTGAGAGCAGGGAGAATGCTCCGGGCCGGGACGCGTGCGTCAGGTCGGCCTGGTCGACGGAGCTGCGGTTTGATCGGCCGGAACACGGGCACGTGCTGCGGGCGCCCGCCCGCCACCGGGCTCGCCACCGCGATTGAGGAGGCACGATTTGCCGTTCGACGCGAGCGAGTACGGCCGGCACGTGCCGGCCGACGTCTACGACGACGCCTTCGCGCACCTGGATCCGACGGCGGCGGTCGAGCGGCTCGTGGAACTCGCGGACGGTGGTCCGGTCTGCGAGTTCGGGGTGGGCACCGGTCGGCTGGCACTGCCACTGCAGGAACGCGGTCTGACCGTCGCCGGTGTGGAAGGGTCCCCGGCGATGGCCGCTCGACTGCGGGAGAAGCCGGGTGGGGAACGGATCGAGGTGGCCATCGGCGACTTCGCCGCAACCCGGGCGCCGGGTGAGTTCGCTCTGGTGCTCCTGGCGTTCAACACGATCTTCGCGCTGCCGGACCAGGCCGCGCAGGTCGCGTGCTTCCGCAACGCCGCCGCGCACCTGCGTCCCGGCGGTCGCTTCGTCGTCGAGGCATGGGTGCCGGACCTGGCCGCGTTCCGGGCCGGCGCGGCACTGCGGCCGGTCCGGGTCGCGCAGGACACCGTCATGCTGGAGGCCGCTCTGCTGCACCCGGCGGAGCAGCGGATGACCACCACCAAGATCCGGCTCACCGGGACCGGGGTCGACCTGCTTCCCGCGAACCACCGTTACGCCTGGCCCGCCGAACTCGACCTGATGGCCGAACTGTCGGGCATGGCCCGGGAACACCGGTGGGAGGACTGGGCGGGCCGGCCCTTCACCGACGGCAGTCGCGACCACGTGTCGGTCTACCGACGGCCGGTGACGCCATGAGCCGTACCCGCCTCCACCACCGGTGCTGGCGGCCGCCGACGTGCCGGAGGCGAACCGGCACCGACGCGACGAATGAGCGACGACCCGTCGGGTACGCGAGCGGAGCGATGGCAGAACGACCGTGGCGGACCGAAGCCGCGAAGGGGCGAGTGTCGCATCTCGGGTGAATCGCCCCGCTGGTACCGGATCGTCGGCCGGAACCCGGATACGACCAGGGGAGGGTGACTGCGATGAAGGTCAGGAACTCACTGCGCGGGTTGAAGAACAAAATGAACTCGATCGTGGTACGCCGTCGAGGCAGGACTTTCGTGATCAACAAGGCCGACCGGCGTCAGAAGGCCCGGCAGGGCTGAGGGCGGGTCCTGACGTGTCCTGGCTGGCCGGGATGCCTCGCGCGCTCCAGCAGCGCCTGATCAACCCGATCGTCCGGCGCGCGTGGAACTGGAAACTCCCGATCCCCGGCGATGCCCTGCTGGAGACGACCGGACGGCGTACGGGCCGGCCGCGGTACACCCCGGTGTGTGATGGCCTGGACGGTGACATCTTCTGGCTGGTCTCGCAGCGGGGACGCCGTGCCGACTGGGTGCGAAACGTCGAGGCCGATCCCCGCGTCCGGGTGAAGGTCGGCGGCGGACCACGCGCACGCTGGCGGGCCGGGACGGCGCGGATGGTCGAGGACGATGACCCTCGTGAGCGCCAGCGGATGCTCGGGAGGAGCAGCTTCGTGCGCCGGCTCTGCGTGCGCACCTCGAAGGCGATGAACGCGAGCCCGCTGACGGTACGCATTGATCTGGACTCACCCTGATCCTCGCCGGCGCGGCGGGCCGGAGAGCCCGCCGCCCCGGCGCTTCGGGGCGGGTCGCGGGGTCAGTGGCCGTGGTAGAGGGCGTCGACATCGGCGGCGAAGTGTGACTCGACCACCGCACGCTTGATCTTGAGGGTGGGGGTGAGTTCGCCGTCGTCTTCGGTGAGGTCGCGGGGCAGGATGCGGAACGTTTTGATCCTCTCGGCCCGGGACACCGTCCCGTTGGCCTCATCGACGGCCACCTGGATCTCCCTGCACAGCTCAGGGCTGTCTCGTAGCTCCGCTACCGACGCGCCGGAATGGCCGTGGCCGGCTGCCCACCGCCTCCACTCCTGTTGGTCGATGGTGATCAGCGCCGTGACGTACGGCCGGTCATCACCGATCAGGACGCACTGACTGACCAGGGGATGGGCGCGGATGCGTTCCTCGACCGGGGCGGGGGCGAGATTCGTTCCCGCCGCCGTCACGATGATCTCTTTCGTACGGCCGGTGATGCGCAGGTAGCCGTCGTCGTCGAGGCTGCCCTGGTCCCCGGTTCGCAGCCACCCGTCCGCGGTGAAGGTGGCCCGGGTCGCGTCGGGATTGTTCCAGTAGCCGGGGAACACCATCTCGCCGCGCGTGATGACCTCCGCGTCGTCGGCGATGCGGATCTCCACGCCGGGTATCGGGCGACCGACCGTGCCGATCCGCACCGAGGACGGCAGGTTCAGCGTCAACGCCGGTGACGTCTCGGTCAGCCCGTACCCTTCGAGCGCTGTCAGGCCGGCGCCGCGGAAGAAGTGCCCGAGTCGCTCCCCGAGCGGGGCGCCGCCGACGATCGCGGTGCGGCAGCGGCCGCCCAGCGCGGCACGCAGTTTCCGATAAACGATCACGTCGAACACCGTGCGCGCCAGCCGTAGCAGTCCTCCGGGGCCCCCTGGCGTGTCCATGGCGTGGCTGTAGCGCACCGCGACGGCGTCCGCGATGCTGAACAGCCATTCCTGGCGTGCGTCAGCGGCTTTCTGCCGCGTCTGGGTGTGCATCTTCTCGAACACCCTCGGCACGGCGAGGATGAAGGTGGGGCGGTGCTGCTGTAGTTGCGCGAGTACGCCGGTCATCTCGGAGCTGTGCACCAGGGTGGCGCGGGTCAGCACCATGCCGACCTGGATCAGGCGGGCGAACGCGTGCGCCAACGGCAGGAACAGCACCGTCGACGCTCCCGGATGCAGCAGCTCCGGCAGCACCGCGGTGGCGTTGCCGATGTCGCAGTAGATGTTGCGGTGCGTCAGCACGCAGCCCTTCGGCCGACCGGTCGTGCCGCTGGTGTAGACGATCGTCGCCATGTCGCTGCCCGTGACCGCCGTACGGCGGACGTCGACCTGGGCGTCGTCGACGGTTCCACCCTGACCGGCCAGCGCGATCAGGTCACCGGCGTCGATCCGCCACACCTGACGCACGGCGGGCAGGTTGTCGCGCAGGCCGGCGAGAATGGCGGCGTGCCTGTTGGCCTCGACCACACACCCCACCGCGCCGGAGTCGGACAGAATCCATTCCATCTGCTCCGGGCTGGACGTGTCGTAGATCGGGACGGTGACGGCCCCGATGGACCACAGCGCATAGTCGACGAGCGTCCACTCGTAGCGGGTGCGACTCATCAACCCCACCCGGTCACCGTGCCCGATCCCGGCGTCGATGAACCCGCGGGCGAGAGCAAGCACGTCACCGCGGAACTGCGCGCACGTCACGGGCACGTCGCCGCGTGCCGATGGCTCCGCCGGCCAGGCCGGGGAGACCGGGGCCGGGCGCAGGAACTGCACCGCGTGGGGATCCTGACGCGCGTTGTCCCACACCATGTCCGCCAGGCCCGGCGAGGCGGCCCCCGTGACCATCGGCGCTACCGACATCTCCCGCACGTTCGCCGCACCCCCTCCACCACCGGCGCCCGCCTGGCAACCGAAGCGGCTACGCGGTCATGATGACGGCACCGGCGGTCACCCCGACGGTGAACGGCGAAACAGTCCCGCCCGTGACGTGACGACGCCCCGGGCACGACCTACCGCCCGGACTGGTCGACCGGTCAGGCTGGTGAACCGCTATTTGACCTTCCGAGTCGATCGGGCCACGATGCCCTCGTACTCGGGGTGCTTGACCAGCCATTCGCTGAGGAACGGGCAGAGCGGAACGACGGTCCGGCCCTTGGCCCGCGCGTCGTCCATCACCGCACGCGCCAGGGTCGACCCGACGCCCCTACCCTCGAACTCCGGATCGACCTCGGTGTGGGTGTAGACGATGATGGTGCCGGTCAGCTGGTAGGTGACCACGCCGGCGACCACGCCCGCCTCGTCGCGCGCCTCGAATCGCTCCCGCGTCGGCGCGTCTGTCACGGTGAACTGCACCGGCCCATCCAACCACGCTGGTCAGCTAACCTGCCGGCGCGGAGTGCTACTCCTAACCATGATCGGGGAGATCCTGCTGTCCGCCAACACCCGACCCGGCCCGGTATCGGTGGATCCACTCACGGTTGAGGTCGTCGGCCTGACGCTGGTGTTGGGGCACGACAGCGCGACCGGCCGGCATGTCCAGACCGAGGAAATGCAGGATCCCGCGCGTGACGGCGACCATGTCCTCATCGAGGTCCTCGTAGCGGACGACGTGGGGCCGCACGCCGCGCGGAGAACCACGCCTGCCATTCGGCGTTGTGATCGTCGATCGTCTGAATGAGGCCGTCGATTCCTTCCCTATCGAAAGTCGGCTCCTTTCCGGTGCGGTCGCCACCACTGCTCTCGCCGTTGCCGCCGATGTACCAGGCCTGGGTCTGCTCGGCCCGCAGCCAGGACACCGCCTGCGCCAGCACGTCGTCACGCCGCAGATACACGAACCGGGTACGCCCGAATGCCCGCTCCAGCAACGCGACATCCTGGCCGGCGAGGTCGGGGTGGACCATGCCGAGCTTGTCGACCACCTCGTCGAGCGTGCCCCACATCAGCTTCGCGCCGAACACACCGTTGTCGGTACGGCCGGCGTCACGTGCCGCACGTACGTAGGCGGCGTAGTCGAAGCCGCCGTCAGCGGTGCGGGGAAGCAGCCACCGCTCAGCCCACAACGCCTCGTCCGGAGCGCGAAAGTATGCCTGCGGGTGGCCGGCGACGCCCGTGGACTCCAGTAACCCCAGGAGCAGCGAACTGCCGGTGCGCGGGGTACCGCAGATGAAGTAGGAATCAACTCGATCGCTGGCGGTCATCGACACAGCGTGAGGTAACCGCGTCGTCGGCTGGCGCACAAGGGATTTTCCGACCTGTTGCTTCCACCTCGTCACGGCCCTCTCCGGCGCAATCCGCCCAATCCCTTCCGACCGGCGGCTCGTCAGGCGAAACTGGCAGTACGGGAAGCCAGCCGGCGGGGCCGGCCCGAGGGGAGCGCGCCGTGACATCAGGATCGATGAGCCAACGAATCAAGAGCCTGCTCAACAGCCCACGCGGGCGTGACCTGATGCAGCGGGGTCGCCGCCAGGCGGCCAAGCCCAGCACGCAACAGAAGCTTCAACAGCTCATGGCCCGCCTGACCGGCCGCCGCTGAGAAACCTGGCGGACCAGGGGTCAGCGGAGCTGTGATCATGAGCGACACCAGTCTCGGCGTCGACCGCCAACGAGGCAGTGACTACGCCGACCTGTCCCGGCAGGTCCGCGCAGCGGGTCTGCTCGAGCGGCGGCGAGGCCACTACGCCGTACGTATCAGTCTTGTCGTCGGTTCCTTCGTGGGACTGTGGACGCTGTTCGGGCGACTCGGTCAGTCGTGGTGGCAGCTTGGGGTGGCGGTGGCCCTCGCGGTGGTGATCGCCCAGGCCGGGTTCATCGGCCACGATGCCGGGCACCGGCAGATAGGCCGCTCGCGCCGGGCGAACGACCTGATCGGCATCGTGCACGGCAACCTCCTGACCGGGATCAGCTACGGCTGGTGGGTGGACAAACACAACCGGCACCACGCCCACCCGAACACCGAAGGCATGGACCCCGACATCAGCGTGGCGCCCCTGTCATTCACCACCGACCAGGTCCGGCGACGGCGCGGCCTCGGCGCACTGTTCGTCCGTCATCAGGCGTACCTCTTCTTTCCACTACTTCTGCTGGAGGGCCTGCACCTGCACGCCATCAGCCTGCGGGCTGTCCTCGGCCCGCGCCGCCTGGCGCGTCGACCCGCAGAGGCGGGGCTGCTGGTCCTGCATCTGGGCGGCTACCTCGCCGCCGTGTTCCTGGTCCTGAGTCCCGCGCAGGCGGTCGCGTTCATCCTCGTCAACCAGGGCGTGCTGGGCCTCTACCTCGGCTGCTCCTTCGCCCCCAACCACAAGGGCATGCCGATCCTCGGCGCCGAGGACAACCTCGACTACCTGCGGCGGCAGGTCGTCACCTCGCGCAACGTCCGCGGCGGAAGGTTCCTGGACACCGTGTTCGGCGGCCTGAACTACCAGATCGAACATCACCTGTTCCCGAACATGCCGTGCCCCAACCTGCGTCGCGCCGGGCCATTGGTCCAGCGGTTCTGCGCCAAGCACGACATCGACTACCACGAAACCAGTCTGGGCCGCTCCTGGGCGGAGGGGCTGCGCCATCTGCGGGAGGTCGGCAACCCCGACCCGCGAACCGACGTCGCGGTGCGCTGAGGAGCCACAGCGCCATCGCGGAAGCTGGGTGGCCATCGACGCCGCCGCCTGAGGTGACGGCACGTCAAGCGGGGCGGCTGGCAGCACCACATCATCCTTTCGGTTAGGTTCCAACTGACCTTTGGTCTAGTCTCTGCTCATACGGTTGGCGCCGACACGCGGAGTGCGGCCGGTGTGATGCGGAGGAGCCAGCATGATCACGACCACCGACCGGCCCGCGACGACGAGCACCCGCACCGACCACGACGCCTCCGCCGACTCACCCGCCACCGAGCTACTTCTCGCGATGGCGGCGTTGCCCGCCGACCACCCGTCGCGCGCCGCGCTGCGGGACCGGGCGATCGAGGCGTGGCTGCCACTGGCCAACCACCTCGCTCGGCGCTACAGCGGGCGGGGCGAGCCAACCGGCGACCTGACGCAGACCGCGGCACTGGGACTGATCAAGGCGGTGGACAAGTTCGACCCCTCCCGTGGTGTCGACTTCGCCGGTTACGCGATCCCCACGATCGTCGGGGAACTCAAGCGCCACTTCCGGGACCGCACGTGGGACATCCGGGTGCCCCGCCGGCTGCAGGAGATGCGGCTGGCGATCTCGGACGCCAACAGCACCCTTCTGCAGACGTTGGGTCGGTCGCCAACGGTCGCCGACATCGCCGCCCACCTCGGGCTCACCGAGGAGCAGGTGCTGGAAGGGCTGGAGGGTGCGCGGGCGTACAACGCCGTGTCGCTGTCCACCCCGGTCGGTGACGGTGAGCGCGGCACCGAGCTCGGCGAGATGCTGGGCGGCGAGGACGGCGAGTTTGCCCTGGCCGAGCTGCGGGTGGCTCTCGGCCCGGCGCTGGCCACGCTCGACGAGCGGGAGCAGAAGATCCTCACCCTGCGCTTCTACGGCAACCAGACGCAGAGCGAGATCGCCGATCAGATTGGTGTCTCGCAGATGCACGTGTCCCGCCTGCTCGCCCGCGCGCTCGCCAAGCTGCGCACGCAGCTGGTCGACGCCTACTGACCACCGCCAGTTGCCACCTCGCCCCTGTGGTAGACAGTCGGCGTGGTGGAGGTGAGCCAGTCCGGCGAGCGCAGCGTCGACGACACGGTTCTCGACGCTGCCCGGGACTGCGTGCTGGCGTACGGCGTCCGTCGCACGACGATGACGGACGTGGCGCGACGCGCCAGCGTCTCGCGGATGACCGTCTATCGGCGCTGGCCGGACGTGCAGTCCCTGATCGGCGACCTGATGAGCCGGGAGTGGCATCAGGTGCTGATGGCGGCCGCGGACGTCGAGACCGGCGGTTCGGCGCGGTCCCGTCTGGTGTCGCGGGTGGTCGCGGTGGCGGGGCAGCTACGGGACCATCCGCTGCTGTGCAAGATCCGTGACGTCGACCCGGAGGTGCTGCTCCCGTACCTGCTCGACCGGCGGGGCAACGGCCAGGACGAGATGCTCCAGTTCCTCGCGGCGGCGCTGGCCGACGGTCACGAGGACGGCTCGATCCGGCCCGGCAGACCCGACGTCATGGCCCGCGCGGTCTTTCTGACCACGCAGTCCTTCGTGTTGTCCGTCCGCACGGTCGCCGACGACGTGCCGGTCGCCGAGTTCGACCGGGAGCTGGCGCTGCTGGTCGACGGCTACCTGCGATCAAGCTAGCCGGCGATGACGCGCAGTGCCCGCGGGCGGACCTCGACGTGCAGCTCGTCGGTCCGGCCGACGGGATCACCGTCGCCGTACACGGTCATCGGACGGTCGGCGCACACGGTGACCGACGTGCCTCGGTAGGAGAAGACGTGCCCGCGCCGCACGTGCCGGCCGGTGCGCATCTGTCGCAGCGCGATCGGGAACAGCACCTTCGGTGCCTGTCCGATCACCACGACGTCCATCGTCCCGTCGTCGGGCTGCGCCGCCGGGGCGACGTGCAGGCCACCGCCGTAGTAACCGCAGTTGGCGACCACCACCGTGTAGGCGTACGTCTGCTCGGTCCGGCCGTCCACCGTGATCGTGTACCGGGTGCGCGGCCAGCGCATCAGCGCCCGCAGGCCGGCGGTGGGATACACCAGCGGCGCGGGCAGACGCGACCGGTTCGCCAGCTCGTTGGCCGCCGCGTCGACGCCGACGTAGACGCTGCCGACGATGGTTCGTCCAGCGACGCGGAGGACGTCGAGGTGCCGCGGCCGTCCGTGCAGCAGCAGGTCCGCGATCGCGTCCGGGGAGTGCGGCAACCCGAGCTGGCGGGCGAAGTCGTTGCCCCGACCGGCGGGTATGACGCCGAGCAGACCGCCGGTGTCGGCGACCACGCCGGCGAGCAGCCGGATCGTGCCGTCGCCCCCGGCGGCGACGACGACCTCACCGCCCTGCAGCGCCGCCGTGGCGCACCGGCCGGCCTGCTCCGCAGTCTGCGTGTATTCGACCCGTATCCGGGCGCCGGCGGCGCGCAGCAGATGGGCCACCGGCATCAGGCGGGACAATCCTCGGCGTGCGGTGGGCCCGAGGATCACTGCGAAGGACCGCACCTCACGGCACCAGGATGCCGGGATTGAGGATGCCGGCCGGGTCCAGCTGCTGTTTGACCGCCCGCAGCAGGTCCACGGCGACGTCTCCGATCTCCGCGGCGTACCAGGCCCGATGATCCGCGCCGACACCGTGATGGTGGCTGATGGTGGCACCCGCGGCAGCGATCGCGTCGCTGGCCGCCGCTTTCGCCTTCCGCCAGCGGTCGACCGGATTCGCACCGGGAGAGCAGATCACCGTGAAGTACAGCGACGCGCCGGTCTCGTAGACATGGGACACGTGCGCCAGCACCAGGGCGCCGTCCGGCAACGCCTCGAGGATCGCCTGCCGGACCCGGTGGTGCACCTCCGGCAGCGCCGACCAGTACGCCGCGGTTTCCAGGGTCTCCGCGAACGCCCCGGCGTCCAGCAGCGCGTCCCGCAGATACGGGGCGTCGAAGCGGTGTCGCGCCCACTGCTGACCCGGCTCGTCGCCCAGCGGCACGCCGCCGTGCGCAGCCAGCACATCGGCGGCCGCGTCGACGGTGGGAAGGACGTCCGCGCCCTCGTACCCGGCGATGAGCTGGCAGCCGCCGTCGGCGCGTCCGGATCCGGTCGCCCCGATCATGGTCTCGACCTCGTCGGACAGTCGCAGCACCGTGGGTCGCGGCCCGTCCTGCGCCAGCCGCCGTACGGCGTGCAGGCCGTCGGCGAACGACTCGAACCGCCAGCCCTCGTAGTGTGACTGCGCCGGCAGGGGCCGGATCCGGACGGTCACGTCGGTGATGACGCCAAGTGCCCCCTCGCTGCCGAGGAAGATCTGTCGCAGATCGGGACCGGCGGCTGAGGCGGGAGCGCGGCCCGTCCGGACGGTGCCCTGCGGGGTGGCGACCGTCAGCGCCATGACCATGTCGTCGAAGCGGCCGTAGCCGGCCGACGCCTGGCCGGACGACCGGGTGGCGGCGAATCCACCGATGGTGGCGTACTCGTAGGACTGCGGGACGTGGCCGAGGGTGAACCCGTGCTCGGCGAGCAGCTCGGCGGCCCGTGGGGCGCGCAGTCCGGCCTGCAGCGTGGCGGTCCGCGACAACGGGTCGATGGCGACGACGTCGTTCAGCCGGCTCAGATCGACGGCGACGTGCCGCGCCGCGGACGGCGTGAGCCCGCCCACGACGGATGTGCCACCACCGAACGGGACCACGGCCACCCGGTACCGGGAGCAGAGATCGAGGACGGACACCACCTCGGCGTGGTCGGCCGGACGCAGAACGGCCTGCGGGGCCACCCGCACCTGGCCCCGCCGATGGCGTAGCAGGTCGGGTGTCGACATGCCCGACGCGTGTCGTGCCCGGGCGTCGTGGGCGGTGACCACGTGCTCGGCGCCCAACGCCCGTCGCAGCGCGTCGAGGACCCGGGCGTCCAGTTCGCAGTCCGGCACCGCCACCTCGGCCAGCGGGACGGCCGGCGGCGGGGGTGTCAGCTCGAGCACCTGCGCCAGCAGCGTCGAAGCGGAGTCCGGTAGCGCCTTCGCGTTCCTCGTGGTGCCCCAACGGGCCCACCCGACGGCCGACGCTTCCCCTTCCATATTCATGTGTGACAGAGTGACATCCAACGTCACTGCATCGCAAGGAGGCGTGTGAAAACCTCGCTGACCGTCTCCCGCCGGGAACGTGACCTCGCCGAGCTGGTCGCCGGCACGTCAGTCGACGTCCTGGTCGTCGGGCTGGGCGTCACCGGCGCCGGAGTGGCGCTCGACGCCGCGAGCCGCGGACTGTCCGTGGTCGCCGTCGACGCCGACGACCTGGCCCACGGCACCTCCCGCTGGAGCTCGAAACTGATCCACGGCGGCCTTCGATATCTCGCGCACGGCCAGATCGGCATCGCCTACGAGAGTGCCGCCGAGCGCCACCTGCTGCTGACTCGCACCGCACCGCACCTGACGCGCCCGTTGCCGATGCTGCTCCCGGCGACCGCGTACACCAGCCGATGGCAGGCGGGCGCCGCGGCGGCCGGCCTGCACGCCGGAGACCTGCTGCGTGCCTGCGCCGGGACCTCCCGACGGACCCTTCCCGGAACGCGCAGGCTCGGCTCGGCCGAAGCGGGCGCGATGGCACCCGCCCTACGTCCGGCCGGTCTCCGCGGAGCACACCTGTCCTGGGACGGCCAGCTCTGCGACGACGCCCGACTCGTCGTCGGCCTCGCGCGCGCCGCCGCGGAGCACTCCGCCCGCATCCTGACCCGCTGCCGGGCGATCAGCCTGCACCGGGAGGGCGCCACCATCGAGGACACCCGCACCGGCACACGCATGCACGTCGCCGCCCGCGCGGTCATCAACGCCACGGGCGTGTGGGCCAGCAGCCTGACCCCACACGTACGCCTGCGCCCGTCACGGGGAACCCACATCGTCCTGTCCGCCGCCCGTCTGGGCGGACTCTGGGCCGGCCTGACCATCCCCGTCCCCGGCGAGTTCACCCGCTACGTCTTCGCCCTGCCCCAGACCGACGGCCTGGTGTACGCCGGACTCACCGACGAGCCGGTGAACGGACCGGTCCCCGACGTGCCGCGACCCACCGACGCCGACATCGCGTTCCTGCTCGACGTCCTCAACAGCGTCCTCGACCAGCCGCTGCGACCCACCGACGTCCTGGGCGCCTACGCCGGGCTGCGACCTCTGTTGGACGCCGGTGACAGCCGAACCGCCGACCTCTCCCGCCGGCACGCCGTCATCGACGACCCCGACGGGATCATCAGCGTGATCGGCGGCAAGCTCACCACGTACCGCCGGATGGCTCAGGACGCCGTCGACACCGCCATCCGTCAGCGCCGCCTCCCGGCCGGCCCCTGCCGCACCCGCCGCCTCCCGCTGCCCGGCGCGGCGAGCAGAACACAGCTGGCCCGGGTCCCCGCGCCACGCCGGCTCGTCCACCGGTACGGCACCGAGGCCGTCGACGTCCTGGCCGAGGCGCCCACCGAACTCCGGCAGCCGATCGGCCCCGACATCCCGGTCACCGGTGCGGAACTGCTCTGGGCCGCCCGGCACGAACTCGCCCTCACCGTCGACGACCTGCTCGACCGGCGCACCCGCATCGGTCTCGTTCCGGCGCACCGCGAGGCCGCACAGCCCACGGCGCGAGACGTCCTCGCACTGGCCGCCGAGGGGTGACGGGGAATTTCGCCGGTCGTCCGACCGTCGCCTCTTCTCCTGCTAGCGTCGTTTTTGCCCGGGGAGCTTCCGTCGGCGGTCCACGCCGCCTGAGCCATCAGCCGACCGTCGCGGGTGCCGCCTGAGCAGACCGTGCGACGACGGTCCGCACGAGTCGCGGGGGGTCCGGGGCCATGTTCGAGGGCTTCGAGGAGTTCGACATCCCCACGTCGGGGGCGACGATCCACGGACGCCGTGGCGGAAGCGGGCCTCCGGTCCTGCTCCTGCACGGCATCCCCGAGACGCACCTCATGTGGCATCGCTTAGCGCCGCGGCTCGCCGAGCACCACACCGTGGTCGTCACCGACCTGCGCGGCTGGGGCGACAGCGGCACACCGCCGAGCAGCGCCGATCATGAGCCGTACAGCATGCGAGCGATCGCCCGCGACCAGGTCGAGGTCATGCGCAGTCTGGGCCATGAGCGGTTCGGGCTCGTCGGGCATGATCGCGGCGCACGGTGCGCCTACCGTCTCGCGCTCGACGAACCGGACGTCGTCACCCGGCTCGCCGTCCTGGACGTCGTCCCGGTCGGCGACGTGTACGACCGGGCCGACATGGCGTTCAGCCTCTCGTACTGGGTCTGGTCCTTCCTGGCGGCGCCGGCGCCGGTGCCCGAGCGGTTCATCGCCGCGGCGCCGGCCGTCCTCGTGGATTTCATGCTGGACACGTGGCCCGAGGTGAAGGACGCGTTCCCGGCCGAGGTGCGAGCCGCCTACGTCAGGCAGTTCAGCGATCCCGCCACCGTCCACGCGATCTGCGAGGAGTTCCGCGCCGCCGCGACGGTGGACTACCAGCAGGACGAGGCGGACCGAGGCAACCGCAAGATCGCCTGCCCGGTTCTGTTTCTCTGGAGTCAACGGGGTCAGGTCGCGAGGCTCTATGACGACCCGCTCGGCATCTGGAGACAATGGTCCGACGACGTTCGTGGCGGCCCGGTCCCGGTTGGCCACTTCATTCCGGAAGAGGCTCCCGAGGAGACCACACGGCAACTGCTGGATTTCCTGACGTAGGGCGGTGACGAGCGGCGGGTGCCGGATGGGCGTCGCAGGCCTATATCGTCACGCTGCCCACCCGACGGCAAGGAGTCACCAGCATGCCCGGACCGATCGTTCCGCTCACGCTCGGCACGTGGCCCACACCGGTGGAGCCGATGCCCCGCCTGGCGACCGCTCTCGGGCTCGGCCGCGACGACCTTCTCGTCAAGAGGGACGACCTCACCGGCCTCGGCGGCGGTGGCAACAAGGTTCGCAAGTTGGAATGGACGGTCGCCGAAGCTCTCGCGAACGACGCCGACACGCTGGTCACCACGGGAGCGCCACAGAGCAACCACGCGCGGCTCACCGCCGCGGCCGCCGCGCGCCTCGGTCTGCGCGCCGTGCTGGTGTTCCCGGGCGAACCGGTGGCGGCTCGAACCGGCAACCTCGTTCTGGACGCGTTCCTCGGCGCCGACGTCGTCTTCACCGGTGTGACGGGTCAGCAGGCGCTCGCAGACGCCGCCACGCGGGTATGCGACCGGCTGCGTTCCGAAGGCGCACGCCCCGCCCTCATCCCGTTCGGCGGGTCCACCGTGTTGGCGGCCCGCGGCTACGCACAGTGCGGTGACGAGTTGCTGTCCCAGGTGCCCGACCTGCGTACCGCGGTGGTCGCGCTCGGCTCCGGCGCCACGATGGCCGGGCTCGTCGCGAGCCTCGGCCCGGACCGCACGCTCGGTGTCGATGTGGGGGCGCTGGACGACCCCCGGCAGCGGGTCGCGACGTTCGTCACCCCGCTCTCGCCGGACGTGCACGCCGACGACCTGCGCGTCGACCGTGATCACGTTGGCAGCGGCTACGCAAGCCTGACCCCGACGGTCAGGGAGGCGCTGACACTCGTCGCCCGGCACGAGGGGATCATCCTCGACCCGACGTACACCGGGCGCGCGATGGCGGGTCTCATCGCGGCGATTCGGCGAGGCGAGATCGGACCGGGCCAGACAACAGTCTTCATCCACACGGGCGGGCTTCCCGGAATGTTCGGGCACCCCGAGATTCCCGCGTTCGCCGAAAGCCTGTCGCCTGAACGATAAGGATCACCGGTCTGCGTCGTGTGGTGGTGGGCGTCGGGGGCGACGAGGCGACCGGACCCCGTGGTTGGATGTACGCCGTGCGGTTGTCCCCTGAACCGGTGTGTTGGTCCGTTGTAGCGGGCGCGGCGGTGGTGCATGTGGTTGGCGCGCTGTCGGACGCGTCGGTCCTCGCGGGGCAGGCGACCGGGGTGGCACTGACCGGCCTCGCGGTGATCGTGTTGCTCGGTGCCGGGCGGGGCCGCGTCGCCGTGGCTGTTGGTGTCGGCGTGCTCGCCATCGACGCCGTGGTGGCGGCGAAGGGCTCGGACGGGCCGAAGTACCTGTCGCCGTTCTATGCGCCGCTGAACGCTCCACCACCGTCCGTCAGCGAGGATCTCGCGTGGCTGGGTGAGGCGTTGGCGGCGCAGGTCACCCAGCACTGGCCCGCACTGCTGGGCCTTGCGCTGATCTGCGGCGGATCGGTGGTGACGTTGACCGATCGGGCGCGGACCGACACACGGTGGATCCGTTGGGTCGCGTGGGCCGCCGTCGCCGGGCTGGCCGTCGTCGTGCTCACCCCCCTCGGCGGAGGGGACCCGATTCGCGTGCTGGTCACGCTCGCCGTCCGGTTGCCGACCCTGGTGGCGGTTGCCGCCGGGCTGACGGTGCTCGTGGTGGCCGCCGGGCGGCAGCGGCGGTTCGGCGTCCCGGCCATGCTTGGGGCCCTGCTGCTGACCGCCGCCGTCATCGACGCCAACCTGGCGGCTGTGGCGCCGCTTCGGCCAGTTGCCGTGGCTGAGACGCACTCGTTCAATGATCAGGCTGCGTTTCTTGAACCGGGGATCCGGATTCAGGTAGCGGGTGTGGCGCTGGGCCACGAATCCTCGCCCGGCTTGGTAACGGCACCGCTGCTGGCGCTCGTGCCGATACTTGCGATCGCACTGCTCGTGCTTGCGGCACCGACCTGGGGCCATCGCCTCAGCCGCCGCGATGACAGCGGTGACGGGGCGCACGGCGGGGATCCCGGCGACGGGGATGACCGGCGCGGTCACCACGACGGTCGCGGCCTGGACGGGACCTGACTGCAGGTCGGGAGCGAGCCCGTTCGCGACCGTCGGTTTTCCGGACCCGCGCCCTCGGACCTCGTATCGTGACGATGACCCCTGGTCGGCGCGGACGGTGAGGTGGATGGACGACGGTGAACGCGAGCAGGCGTTGCTCACCGCCCTGACCACCGAGCATTTCGTGCTCCAGACCTCCCGCAGCGCCACCGTCACCGAGTCGGTGGGCCGGGCGACGGTCTTCCTCTCCATGCTCTCTGCCGCTCTGATCGGGCTCGGTTTCGTCGCCAGCAACGCCGCGTTCGTCGGGCCGTACCTCGGGGCGGTGCTGCCCACGCTGATGATCACCGGGCTCCTCACGTTCCTGCGGCTGGTGCAGAACATGGTGGAGAACGAGCTGGATCTCGCGCGGATTCAGCGCATCAGGGCCTACTACCAGCACCGGCTGGCCGGCGACCACGACTTCTTCGCCGATGCGGTGCAGGGCGAGGGCATCATGCGGGCGAGCTGGGCGGCGGTCGGCAACGCCCCCGGGCGGGCGCAACTGTTGCTGACCACGGCGGCGATGGTGGGTGCGGTGAACGCGCTGCTGGCGGGGCTCTCGGTCACGCTGCTGACCGGACTGGCGGGGCTGTCGTCCGGGTTCGCGATCGGCGTCGGCGCCGTGTTGGCCCTGCTGGCCTTCGCCGCCCAGGTCGCCTACATCAACCGCGCGTCGATTTCCCAGCCCGGGTAGGGCTCGCCCGGAGTGGGCCACCCGACAGAAACGGCGGGCGCTTCGTGTGCCACCGGCGCGAGCCGCCATGATGGGGCGGTGAAGATCCTGTCCATCCAGTCCTCGGTCGCCTACGGCTACGTCGGCAACTCGGCCGCCGCCTTCCCCCTCCAGCGGCTCGGGCACGAGGTCTGGCCGGTACTGACGGTCCACTTCTCCAACCACACCGGGTACGGCGCGTGGCGCGGGCCGCTGCTGGAGCCGGCCCAGGTGGCCGAGGTGATCAACGGCATCGCGGACCGTGGGGTCCTCGGCAGCGCCGACGCGGTGCTGTCGGGCTACCAGGGCGACCCGGCGATGGGCGCGGTGATCCTCGACGCGGTGGACAAGGTCAAGGAGGCCAACCCGGCCGCGGTGTACTGCTGTGACCCGGTGATGGGCGACACCGGCCGCGGGATGTTCGTCCGGCCGGGCATCCCGGAGTACATGCGGGACACCGTCGTTCCGCGCGCCGACATCGTCACCCCGAACCATTTCGAGCTGGACTTCCTCGCCGGTCGTACGACGAACTCCCTGACGGAGGTGCTGGCGGCGGTCGACGTGGTACGCGAGACGGGGCCGCGGCACGTCCTGGTCACCAGCGTCCTGCACGGCGATGTGCCGGCGGGGTCACTGGAGGTGGTGGCCGTCTCCGACGAAGGCGCCTGGGCGGTCACCACGCCGCTGCTGCCGATCAACCCGAACGGCGGCGGCGACATCACCGCGGCGCTGTACCTCGCGCATCTGTGCACGACGGGCTCGCCGGCGACCGCGCTGGAACGCACCATCGCCTCCGTCTTCGCCGTCCTGGAGGCAACCCTCGCGGCGGGCACCCGGGAGCTCCAACTGATCTCGGCCCAGGACGCGATCGCCGAGCCGCCAACCAGGTTCACCGCTCGGCGGCTGCGCTGATCTATCGGTCCGTCGGCCTGCGCAACTGCCCTCTGTCGTCGACTCGTAACCCGTAGTGTCGTCATGCGGTGGCCGTGGACGGGTGCGACGGGGTGATCGATGACTGCGGAGAGCGACGCGCGGTCGACGGACCCCGACCGGAAGAGTCCAGCGCATCCGGCACTCCTGGAGTTGTTCTTCGACCTGGTCTACGTCTTCGCGCTGATCTCCCTGGCGGAGAAGCTCGCCACCGAGCTCACCTGGTCGGGCGCCGCCGAGACCCTGGTGCTGCTGCTCGCGTTTACGTTCATCTGGGCGTTGACCGCGTGGGCGGGTGACACGCTCGACCAGGCCCGGTCAGCGCTCCGGGTGCAGTTCATCGGGACGATGGCGGCAAGCCTGCTGCTGGCCGCCACGGTTCCCGACGCGTACGGCAGCCGTGGGTTGCTGTTCGCGATCACGTACCTGGCGATCCACCTCGGCTCCAGCTCCTACTTCCTGCTGGTCCTGCGGGACCCGTCCCAGCGTGGCAGGAGCAGCCGGATCCTGTTCTGGGAGGCCATCGCCGGAATCGGGTGGATCGGTGGGGCGCTGCTCGGCGACACGGCTCGCCTGGTGCTCTGGGCGGTGACCGTCGGGATCGAGTACGCCGCGGCCGCGCTCGGCTGGCCCGTGCCAGGGCTGGGGCGTTCGCACTCCGAGGAGTGGCGGCTGACCGGTGAGAGACTCTCCGAGCGGTACCGCCAGTTCGTCATCATCGCGCTCGGCGTGTCGCTGTTCACGACAGCGGAGACCTTCAGCCAGAGCGACTACACGGCCGCGCGGGTCTGGGCGCTCGTGGTCGTCTTCCTGATCGTGGTGCTCATGTGGCGGATCTACATCTACCGCGCCGGGGAACTGCTCACCGACGCGATCGCCAAGTCGACGAGACCCTCCCTGCTCGGCCAGTCGGCCGCGGTCACTCACCTGATCATGGTGGCCGGTATCGGCGGTGCGGCGGTCACCAGCAGGCTCGTCGTTGATCGGCCGTTCGGCGAGACCCCACCGTCCTGGGCGGCGGTCATACTCGGTGGGCCGGCTCTCTTCCTGCTGGGCCGTGGGTTGCTCGACTACACCGTGTTCGGTCGGGTGTCCAGGTCGCGGCTGGCTGGTCTGGTCCTGCTGGGTGGGGTGGCGCCGGCGACGTACCTGCTGCCGCCGCTCGTGGTGGCACTCCTCGCCATGATCGTTCTGGCCCTGGTCGCCGTGGTGAACCTGCTGAGCACCCGGAGGCACCCCCGAACGGCGGCACCTGCGCTGCGCTGACAGGTCGGGTCGGGACCGGTGCTTCGGCTCACCCCGTGGGTAGCGGAGCGCTGGTCAGTCGCGAGCGGGGGGCCACCGTCTCGACCATCAGCGTGAGCAGCAGGACCAGGTTCGCCACGACCATGATGCCGAGCGGTGGCAGCAGCGGCATCGCGGGTCCGACAGCGCCCAGCACGATGATCCCCAGCACCCGTGGCCAGAGGATCCGACCGGTGACCACGAAGTCGAACAGACAGCCGCCGAGCAGGAACAGGGCGGGCCCACCCAGGATGGCGACGATCCAGCCTGACGGCGTCTCCCCGAACGGACGGTCGATGACGAGCGTGTCGCTGGCCGAGATGACCACCACCCCCGCCACCATGACCAGGTGGGTGTACGAGGTGGCGGTGCCGGAGCGGACCCGCTCCACCGTCGAGACGGCGGTCGGCGCCAGTAGCTGTCGGATCCGGTGGAAGTACATCTGGAACAGCATCAGCGCGTTGACGAACGCGACCGCGCACGCCGCCACCCGGCCGGCCTCGAAGTCGCTGGCGGCCAATCCCATCCCGACGGTCAGGATCAGCTCGCCGAGGGAGATGATGAAGATCTGCCGGTGCCGTTCGGACAGGTGGGCGCCGGTGAAGATCTGACTGGCGAGTTCGGTCCGACCGAGCCTCGGTGTCGGCCAGCCGATCCGGGCCGACCCGAGGTCGACCGCCACCGCGATGGACCAGAGCACCAGCCTGGCCGTGCCGTCCACGAGGGCCCCGGCCACCCATGGTCCGGCGGTGACGCCGAGCCAGAAGAAGACGCGGATGCTTCTCGCCTGGATCGGCCGGTTCACACGGGTGGCGGGAATGAGAACCGAGTCCCGGACCAGGTGGATGCCGAAGTACGCCGCCACGAAGATCCACCCGTGCGCGCCGAATGCCCTCGGGATCGCGATGGCCATCAACAGGGTGCCGAACATGACCACGAGAACGGTGGCCTGGATCAGCGGCAACCGCGGGTTGAACAGGTCGGTGAGCCACGCGGTCAGCACCCAGACCCACCACGCGGCGAGCAGCAGGACCGCGGTCTGCGCCGCGTTACGGACGCTGAGGTCGTTTACCAGCCCTGCGGAGAGCCGGGAGAACATGAAAATGTAGATCAGGTCGAAGAAGAGTTCCAGGAACGTCGGAAACTCGGGCTCGCCGCGTCGGCGAAGAATCCGGGGTAGCGGACTCGACGTCACGGCGTCTGCCTCCTAGGGACGCCAGACCGGACGCGGCGGCGCCGGCGACCTGGACATCTTCTGCCAGCCTCGAACCTACAAAACAGGACATGCTCGGACACCCGAAAGGGCTCATCTCCAGGCATGACCCGGTTCCGGGTCAGAACACGGGCGGGTGCTCGCCCGTGACTCGCGAGCGCCCGCCCGTGCCTTGCCGTGCTGTACGCCGTCCGCCTCAGCAGCGGCCGAGATCCTCCCACTGCTGGGTCCAGCCCGGCTCGGACCCCTGTGTCCAGTACCGTGCCCGCCACAGGTGCTTGCCGTCACCCGACGCTGGACCACTCGGGTCGCCGTACCTGCTCTCCTCGTGCTTCACCGTCTGGCCCCCGGTGTAGGCCGTGCCGAAGGCCCACTCCGGTGCGGTGGAACAGTTCGCGGCCGGCGGCGGGGTGGTGGGAGGCGTCGTGGGGGGTGTCGTCGGCGGGTTCGTCGGGGTCGAGCAGCCACCCGTCGAGTCCACCGTGTCGGCGAACGTGCTGCCGGCCGAGCGGTACGCCGCCGTCTTCGCCGTCACCTGCGCCGGGGTGAGTGCCTGGTTCTTCGCGAACAGCACCCAGTCGACCTGCTGGATGTAGGTGCTCAACCCGCCCGAGTGGGCTGCCGTGTCGATGAACCAGAGGTTCCAGTTGATCGTCATGGTCTGCCGGGGATAGAACTTGCCCGAGTGGTCGCCCACCTGCACGCCGTCGATGTAGTAGATGACATGGCCGTTCGTCACCGTCGCCACCCGGCTGTCGGGGCCGCCTGGCTCGCACTGCGCCAGGTCGCCGACCCGGAGGAGGCGGTACGCTGCACCGCCGCATGCTCCAGCTCGATCCTGAACTCCGGTCTGCTGGCGAACTGGCTCGGGAATCCGTCGTGGAAAGCGACGATAAGCCAGTGCCACCGGGCGCGTAGCGTTGTCGCTCGTCTGTGCTGAACACCTTTGCACCCTGGGGAGACGTCAAATGACTGCCGCCACCTTCCGCGCCCTGCACCACGGCCGCACCGCCGGCGACCCGCTCGTCCTGCCGGGGCCGTGGGACGCGGCCAGCGCCCGGGCCCTCGCCGACGCCGGCTTCCCCGCGCTCGCCACACCGAGCGCCGGGGTCGCCGCATCGCTCGGCTACGAGGACGGCGCCACCCCGCCCGACGAGATGTTCGCCGCGGTGGCGAGGATCGTCCGGGCCGTCTCCGTGCCCGTGTCCGCCGACATCGAGGGCGGTTACGGCCTCGCCCCCCGGGAGCTGGTCGGGCGGCTCCTGGAGACGGGCGCCGTCGGCTGCAATCTGGAGGACTCCGAGGGCCACGGCACGCTCAAGGATCCTCAGCGGCACGCGGACTGGCTGGCCGAGGTGCGCGCGGAGGCGGGTGACGCGCTCTTCATCAACGCGCGCGTCGACACCTTCCTGGTAGGGACGGGTGAGCCGGCCGACGCGGTGGCCCGCGCCCGGCTGTACGTGGCCGCCGGCGCCGACTGCGTATACCCGCTCATGGCGCCGCCCGAGGTGCTCCCGCTGCTGCGGGAGGGCATCGAGGGCCCGATCAACATGGCCGCCGAGCCGGACGACAAGGCGTCCGTGGCCGAGCTCGGACGGCTGGGCGCCAGCCGGATCACCTTCGGTCCGGGGATGCAGCGGTACGCGGCGCGGGCGGTCGGCGAGCTGGCGGCGGGGCTGCGCGTCTGACGTCCGGCGACCCGGGCGGATCCAGGGGCCGGGGTCACCTGGGCGGTGCTGCCGTGCTGCGGCGGGTTACGAGCGTCGGCGAGAGCCGGATGTGGGCGGCCGGCTTGTCCAGGTGGGCGATCCGGTCCAGCAGGAGTCGGGCGGCGCTGCGTCCGATCTCGCGGCCCGCTTGGTCGACGCTCGTGAGCGAGATCGGTTCGAAGTCGGCGAACGTGGTGTTGTCGTATCCCGCGACGGACATGTCGCCGGGAACGGTGAGACCGGCCTGAGCGATCGCCTCGAGCACGCCCATGGCGACGATGTCCGCGCCAGCGAAGATGGCTGTGGGCCGACGGGGTCGGGCGAGCAGCTGCTGTGCGCCGAGGTATCCACCCTGCTGGGTGTACGTGGTGGAGACGATGTCGATGCCGTCCGCGAGCCCACGGGCCTGCATGGCCTGGCGGTAGCCCTCTGCGCGTATCGCGTTGGGCATCTCCGCGATACGGGCAGGGTCGGTTTCGAGGTGCTCGATGTGGGCGATCCGGCGGTGTCCGAGGTCGGCGAGGTGGTCGACGACGAGTGCGGCGCCCGCGATGTCGTCGTCCGCCACCGAGTCGTACGCGGTGGAGTGGGAGTGTCGGCCGACGACCACCGTCGGCACGGTGCTGGCGACATGCTGGAGGCGTGACCTCGACGAGATGGGGGCGATCAGTATGACGCCGTCCATGCTGTGGTCGATCATCGTCTCGGTGACCCGGGCTTCCGCCGCCTCGCCGTTGCAGCCGGGGCCGAGCAGGACCTGGTACTCCGTATCGGACAGCCACTCGGTGACCCCGTCGAGGATCTCGGCGAAGAACGGATTGCGGATGTCGGGCAGCATCACGCCGATGGTGTACGTCTGGCCGCGCATGCCCCTCGCTGCGGCGGACGGTCGGTAGCCGAGTTCGGCGACCGCCTTGCGCACCTTCGCCCGCATCGCTGGGCTGGTCCCGTACGCGTTGCGCAGCACCTTGGACACGGCTGTCGTTGACACCTCGGCGTGCTGCGCGACGTCAACGATGGTGACTCGTCGGGGCGGCGCCGACCGCGACCTCATGTTGCCTCCGGCAAGTGGGGAACGTTCCCCACGAGTGTAGGCGGGCTCTTCGCCTTCGGCGCCACCGCCCGCGGTAGTAGTCGCAGAGGAGAAATGCCCGGCGAGGCGTGGTCACCTATTGACGTCGATCGGGTCAACTCCTAGGGTCGGGCGAAACATTTGGGCAACGTTACCCACACTGATCGCTGGACCGTCGTTCGGCGCGCAGGTGCGACTCCGGAGCACTCCGGGTCGCAGGGCGCGGGCCTGGGGCGGGTTGAAGAGGCCCGACCCAGGCGGCAGATTGAAACGTTTCAGGAAAGTGACATCGCCAGTGACGAGAGCAGCCGAGCCACCGCCCCTTGCCCCGCCCCGTCAGTCTCCCGAGCGGACCACTGTCCGCCCTGGACGTGCCCGGATGACCCCGCCCTGGTGGTTCACGCTGCCGGCGATCGTGCTCTTCGCCTTCATCGTCCTGGTGCCGAGCGCCCGTGGCCTGTACTACGCCTTCACCGACTGGGACGGACTCGACCCGAACCTCTCCTTCATCGGCCTGGGCAACTTCGCGGATATGACCCGCGATCCCGACGCGGTACAGGCGCTCTGGCACACCCTGCTGATCGCCGTGTCGATCACGATCATCCAGAACGGGATCGGGCTGCTGTTGGCACTCGGGGTCAACACCATGATCAAGTCACGGCATGTGCTGCGGGTGTTCCTGTTCGCCCCGGCCGTGATCACCCCGATCGTGACCGCTTACCTCTGGCGCAACCTGCTCGGCCCGGACGGCGCGGTCAACAGTCTCCTGCGTCTGGTCGGGCTGGACTCCTGGCGGCAGGACTGGCTGGGCGACCCCCAGTTGGCCCTCTGGTCGATCGTGGCCGTGATCGTGTGGCAGTTCGCCGGCTACTCCATGGTCATTTTCCTGGCGGGACTGCAGTCCGTACCGAAGGAGATCAATGAGGCGGCGGACATGGACGGCGCCGGGCCGGTGCGGCGCTTCTGGTCGGTCACCCGGCCGCTGCTCGCTCCCGCGATCACCATCAACCTGATGTTGTCGATCATCGGCGGGATCAAGCTTTTCGACCAGGTGTACGCGTTGACCGGCGGCGGGCCGGGACACGCCACCGACACGCTGTCGACGCTGATCTACAAGGACGCCTTCACGTTGGGGGAGTTCGGATACAGCATCGCGCTCGCGGTCGTGCTCACGATCATCGTGGCGGTTGTCTCGACCGGGCAGTACCTCGTGCTGTCCCGCAATGAGAGGGCCGCCTCGTGAACCGCTATCGCGGGCGCACGTTCATGGTGGAACTGGCGATGATCGCCGCCGCCGTCGTGGTCGGCTTCCCGGTGTACGTCCTGATCAACCTTGCCCTGCGGGCACCATCGGACACCTCCTCACCGATCCGCCCGACCACCTCGCCGACGCTGGGCAACTTCACCCAGGCATGGCAGCAGGGCGGACTCGGCGGTGCGCTGGTCAACAGCGTGCTCGTGACCGCGACGAGCGTCGCCATCGTCCTGGCCGTCTCGTCGCTGGCCGCGTACCCCCTGGCGCGCGCCACCGCACGCTGGTCGCGGGGGATGTTCCTGCTGATCATGTTGGGTCTGATGCTGCCCTTCCAGCTGGCTGCGTTGCCGCTGTATCAGACGATGCGCGATCTTGGCCTGCTCGGTACGCCGTGGGCGCTGATCCTCTTCTACTCGGGCCTTCAGGTGCCGTTCACGACCTTCCTCTACATCGGCTTCCTGCGGGCCCTGCCGCGTGAGTTCGAGGATGCCGCCTTCATCGACGGCTGCTCACCCCTGCAGACGTTCCGGTACGTCGTGTTCCCGATGCTCAAGCCGGTCACAGTGACGGCTCTGGTGCTCAACGCGGTGTCCGTGTGGAACGACTTCTTCACGCCGCTGCTGTATCTGAGCGGCAGTACCCAGCAGACCATGCCCGTCGCCATAGCCGGCTTCGTCGGCCAGTACGCCGCCGACTGGAACCTCATCTTCGCCGCGCTGGTGATGAGCATCGTGCCGATCCTGGCCGTGTACTTCGCGCTGCAGCGCAGCATCATCAATGGCTTCGCCGGAGGGCTCAAGGGATGACACACGTCTCGGATCGTTGGCTGCTGCGCCCCTACGGGTTGCAGACCGAGCAGCGCCATGAGCCGCTCGGGTTGGGGGAGTCGTGTCCCCGGCTGTCGTGGAAATTGGACAGTGAGCGGCGAGGTGCCGCGCAGAGCGCGTACCGGATCACCGCCGCCGAACGGCCCGCCGACCTCGACGATCCCGGTCGCCTGCTGTGGGACAGCGGCCGGCGGGAGTCCGACGACGCGCTGCTCGTGCCCTGGGACGGCCCAACCCTGCGCTCGGCCACGCGCTACCACTGGCGGGTCGAGGTCTGGGACCAGACGGGCGTCGCGGGCGCGCCGGCGCAGACCTGGTTCGAAACGGGCCTTCTGCACCGCCGCGACTGGACCGCGGTGTGGGTGGGGCGCGACCCGCTTCGCGTTCCCCATGTGGATCCGCCGCAGGACCGCGACCCTGGCTCAGCTGGCGAGCTCCAGCCGCCGCCGCTGTACCTCCGCCGGCCGTTCGAGGTGCGGCGTCGACCGAGGCGGGCCCGGCTTTACGCCACCGCGCGCGGCGTCTACGAAGTCCGACTCAACGGCTCACGGGTGGGCGACACCGAGCTGGCACCGGGTTGGACGGAATACCACCGCCGGCTCCAGTATCAGACCTACGACGTCACCGAGCTGGTGCGCGAGGGCGGCAACATGCTCGGCGCCGTCGTCGCCGACGGCTGGTGGTGCGGGCACGTCGGGTTCGACGCCCGCCGCGCCGCGCAGCACTACGGTGAGTGCCCGGCCTTCTTCGCGCAGCTCGTGGTCGATTTCACCGACGGCTCCCGGCAGGTGGTCGCCACCGATCCGAGCTGGGCCGAACGGCCCGGTGCGATCCGGGCCGCCGACCTGCTGATGGGGCAACACGTCGACGCCCGCCAGCACGTGCCCGGCTGGGACTCGCCCAGCCCGTCCGATGACGGATTCCAGCCGGTCGCGGTCCTCGACACCGAGCCGGGTCCGATCGTCGCCGAACCCGACCACCCGGTCCGGGTCACCCGCGACGTGCCCGCGATCGTCGTGCACCAGCGGGCTCCTGGTCGCTTCCTCGTCGACTTCGGGCAGAACCTCGTCGGCCGGGTGCGACTGACCGTCCGCGGCGCCGCCGCGGGTCGGCGGATCGTACTGCGGCACGCGGAGATCCTCGCCGACGGCGAGCTGTACGTGGACAACCTGCGCCGCGCCCAGGCCACCGACAGCTACACCACCGGCGGCGACGACACCGAGGTCTTCGAGCCACAGTTCACCCTGCACGGCTTCCGGTACCTCGAGGTCGACAACCACCCCGGCCAGCTGGCCCCCACCGACGTGGTGGCCCGGGTGGTGCACAGCGACACACCCTGGACCGGGCATTTCGAGTGCTCGGACCCGATGGTGAATCAGCTGCAGTCGAACATCACCTGGGGGCAGCGGGGGAATTTCGTCGCGATCCCCACCGACTGTCCGCAGCGGGACGAGCGCCTCGGCTGGTTGGCCGACGCGCAGATCTTCGCCCCGACCGCGAGCCGCAACGCGGACGTCGCGGCGTTCTTCGCCCGCTGGATGCGCGACGTGGTGGACGGACAGGACGCCGAGGGCGCCTTTCGCGACGTCGCCCCGGTCATGACCATGCACCGCGCGGCGGCGCCGGCGTGGGGCGATGCCGGGGTGCTCATCCCGTGGCACCTGTGGCGCACGTACGGCGACCGCGAGGTGCTGCGGCGGTCGTTCGACGCGATGGTCGCCTGGGTCCGCTACGTACGGCGACACAATCCCGACCTGCGCTGGCGGCACCGTACCGGCAACTCCTACGGCGACTGGCTGCAGGTCGAGGCCACCACCCCACGCGACGTGTTGTCGACCGCGTACTTCGCGCGTAGCGCCCAGATCGTGGCGGATGCCGCCGAGGTGCTGGGGCGACACCGGGAGGCGAACGAGCACCGGGAACTGCACGCCGCGATCCGAGGGGCGTTCATCGACTCGTACGTCGGCGCCGACGGCACCGTCGAGGGCGGCACCCAGACCGCCTACCTGCTGGCCCTCGGCTTCGGCCTTGTCCCCGAGGCTCTGGTGCCGGCGGCGGTTGAACACCTCGCCGCCGACATCGAGAAGCGGAACAACCGACTCACGACCGGGTTCGTTGGCGTCGCGTTGCTCTGCCCGGTCCTGGCAGACCATGGCCGGGCCGACCTGGCGTACGCGTTGCTGCACCAGGAGGAGTTCCCGTCCTGGGGGTACTCCATCCGGCACGGCGCCACCACCATCTGGGAGCGCTGGGACGGCTGGACCGACCACGGCGGGTTCCAGTCCGCCGCGATGAACTCGTTCAACCACTACAGCCTCGGCAGCGTCGGTGACTGGCTGTTCGGCCGGGTCGCCGGCATCGACCAGACGCCCACGTCGGTGGCCTACCGCGAGCTGCTGCTACGGCCGCTACCGGGCGGTCGGCTCACCTGGGCGAAGGCCGAGCAGGAGACCGCCCGGGGACGGGTGGCCTGCGGCTGGTCCCGCATCGACGGCCGGATCACCGTGACCGTCACGGTGCCACCCGGCAGCACCGCCGTACTGGAGGTCCCCACGCGTGACCCGGGCAGCGTGCGCGAGAGCGGCGCACCCGCTGCGGGCCAGCCGGGGGTACTCGGGGTCCAGCCGTCGACCGCCGGGGCAACCCTGCGGCTGGCGTCTGGCCGCTACACCGTCAGCGCCCTCGCACCCGGTGCTGGGCCCACCGATCAGTCATGACCACCGCACCGTCCTAGCGGGAGACATCATGAACACGCGCAGACTGCCGACCCTGCTGGCTTCAATGACAGCCCTCGCCGTGCTGGCCGCTTGCAGCGGTGGCACCAACGCCGAAACCAGCTCCACCACCCTCACGCTCGCCTCGGTCGACCAGGGCTCCGTGGAGGACGTCGTCAAGGCGTTCGAAGCCGCCAACCCGGGCGTCAAGGTCAACTTCACCACCAGCGGCGCCGACCAGTACCAGCAGCAGATCCGGACCCAGCTCTCGTCAGGCACCGCACCCGACGTGATGTCCGTCTGGCCGGGTAACGGCAACCCTGGAGCCACCTACGTGCTGGCCAAACCGGGGTACCTGCTCGATCTGTCCGACCAGCCGTGGGCCGCCAAGCTGCCGGACGCCGTCAAGAGCGTGGCCCAGTACGAGGGGAAGACCTACAACGCGATCTTCGGGCTCAACGGGATCGGTGCGGTCTACAACCAGCAAGCGATGGACAAGGCCGCACTGACCCCACCGGGCACATGGACCGACCTGCTGGCCTTCTGCCGGGCCGCCGCGACGAAGGGAACGCCGGCCTTCGCACTGGGCATCCAGGACAACTGGGTGACCCAGCTGGTGCTGTACGGGCTGGTCGCACCGACCGTCTACGCCAAGGAACCGGACTTCGACACGAAGATGCAGGCCGGCCAGGCGACCTTCGCCGGCTCACTCTGGAAGACGGCCCTGGCCAAGTACCTGGAGATGAACCAGGCCGGATGTTTCCAGAAGAACCCGCTCGGCACCAGCTACGAGGCCAGCCAGGAGCTCGCCGCCACCGGGAAGACGCTCGGCATCGTGCAGGGCAACTGGGTCATCGCCCTGCTCAAGGGGAAGAACCCGAACGGCACGTTCACGCTCAAGGCGCTACCGGCCACCGATGAGCCGGCCACGGCCCTGATGCCCGCCGCGGCCGGTGCCGGGTACGGGATCAACGCCAAGGCCAAGAACAAGGAACTCGCACTGAAGTTCGTCAACTTCGTGATGTCCCCCGAGGGCATGAACCTCTACGTCAAGAAGCAGGGCGGCCTGCCAGCCCTCGCCGACACGGGTTACGCCGTCGACCCCTCGCTGACCGAGCTGTCGACGTTCATCAACGACAACCGAACAGTGCCGTTCATGGATCAGCTCTGGCCGAACGCCAAGGTGCAGCAGACCATGCTCAGCGGCCTCCAGGAGGTTTTCAGCGGGCAGTCCACCCCCGACAAGGTCCTCGCGGCGATGGACGCCGACTACAAAGCCGGCGCCTGACCGATCTTCCCTGCGGTCGCGGACCAGGCTCCGCACCGCACCAGCAGCACCTACGTCAACACCAGGACCTGCCGGCTCAGCACGCCGGCCAGGAAGGGAGTGACCTGTGCAGAAACTCAGGAGACGGACACGCCTGCTCGTGGTGATGGGAGTGGCGGTCACACTCGTCGCGTCGCAGACGCTCAACGCCACGCCGTCCATCGCCAGCCGCCAGGCGGCCGCCGTCAGCGTCGTCGACCTTCGGGTGAACGACCGACACGATGAACCGCTCGGCATCGACGACACCCACCCATCCCTGGGCTGGCGGATCACCGAAACGAAACGGGCCGCCGCCCATCCCTGCCGCCGACCCGACGCACGGTTGGCCTGCCCGGGCGACAGGCAGACCGCCTACCAGATCCGCACCGCGACGAGCGCGCGGAACCTCACCGGCGGAAGGCTGACCTGGGACTCCGGCAGGGTGCAGTCCGACCACCAGTCCGGCATCCGGTACGCCGGTCGGACTCTCACCTCCCGCGAGAGGGTCTTCTGGCAGGTCCGGGTCTGGGACGCCGACCGGAAGCCATCGGACTGGAGCGAGCCATCCACGTGGGAGATGGGCCTGCTCCAGCAGAGCGACTGGGGATCGGCCCGGTGGATCGAGTACCCCGATCGCACGGAATCCCAGCCGATGCCGATCTTCGCTCGCCAGTTCGACATCGATCGCAACAAGCGCGTGGCCGGCGCCCGCCTCTACCTCTCCGGCGTCGGGCTGCACCTGCCGTCCCTCAACGGCCGACCCCTCAGCGACGAGGTTCTGGCACCCGGTAACTCCAACTACCAGCTCTCCAGTGAGTACCGCACGTACGACGTCAGCGGCGACCTGCGCACCGGAGCCAACACACTCGGCGTTCGGCTCGGCAACGGCCCCGCCTACGTACGGCGAAGCGTCACCAACCCCGCCGTCGGCCGGACGGCGCCGTACTCGTGGTGGCAGAGCCAGCTCAAGGGCAACGGCATTCTGGCCGCCGACGCCGCACCCGATGCCACGACCGTGCAGCTGGACAGCGTCGCCAACTACCATGTTGGCGGCACGATCAACATCGACACCGGCAACGGTGGCGACAGCCTCGAATCCCGCACGATCACCGCGATCGGCACCGCTGGCGCGGACGGAACCGGGATCTCGTTCACCCCTGGCCTGTTCAAGCCGCACACCGCCGGCGTGGCGGTGACCGGATCGGGCAACAACGTCGCCGCCAGCGATGCGAGCGCCGGCGCCGCGGTGACCCCCCGCATGATCGCGCGGCTGGAAATCTCCTACACCAACGGCTCGACCGACGTCGTCGTCTCCGACCGCGGATGGCGGACCGCACTCGGCGCCCTGGTCACCGACGCGTGGTACTCCGGGGCGGACCACGACGCGCGCCGCGAGCAGGTGGGCTGGGACTCGGCTGGGGCCAACCTGACGGCCGCCGCCAAGCGACGTGACGGCTCCGCCATGGCCTGGCTCGACGCCGGCATCGCGCCACCTCCGAACCTCGCCACCAGGCTCGTCGCCCGCACCGCCGAACCGGTGAAGGTCGTCGAAACGTTCACACCGGTCTCGATGACCAACCCGGCACCGGGAACCTGGGTGTTCGACTTCGGCCAGAACATCGTCGGCTGGCCCCAGTTACGCCTCAAGGGGACCGTGCCGAGCGGCGTCACCATCCGGATGTCACCCGCCGAGTCGCTGGCCGCGGACGGCACCGTGGACCAGGCCTCGCTCATGGGCGGCGGCGGCAGCCGGGGACGCGACCTGTTCAACACCTACACCACCGCCGGACTCCGCGGCGGGGAGACCTGGCATCCCGACTTCAACTACTTCGGCATGCAGTGGGTCCAGGTCAGCGGCCTGCCCGAGGGGTACGTCCCGACGAAGGACCTCATCAAGGGGCTCCGGTTGCAGGCCGCCACCCCGTCGGCCAGCGACTTCACCACCTCGAACGCGCGCGTCAACCGCGTCCACAAGATGGCCAGGTACTCCTTCGCGGCGAACATCATGTCGGTGTTCACCGACTGCCCCGGCCGCGAGAAGCTGTCGTACCCGGCCGACTACACGATGCCGATGGGTGCCATCCACCGCAACTACGAACTCGGCGCCTACCTACGGACCACCATGCGGCACCTCGTCGAGGGGCAGTCTCTGGCTGACACACCGATGGCCGGGAACGTCGCGCTGAAGACCCCGGTCTACGACTGGGGCTACAGCGGACGCTTCGGCGACGAGATCAACTGGGGCAACGCCATCATCCTCGTCCCGTCGATGCTGTACGAGCTGTACGGCGACACCGCGACGATGGCGCGGTACTACAACCAGATGGTCGCCTTCGCCGACTACATCCAGCGCCAGAAGGTGGGGACCGGAGCCGACGCGCACATCGTCGACGCCGCCCTCGCCGACTGGGTCGCCGCCGACCAGACATCCGGCCGAATCACCGGTACCTGGGGCTACTACACGATGATCAGCAAGTTGGCCACGATGGCGCAGCTGACCGGCCACGTCGACGACGCCGCTCGGTACCGGACGCTCGCGGACGAGATCAAGCAGGCGTTCAACGCGCACTTCTACAACCAGCAACTACGCCGGTACACCGCGGACGGCAACGCCGGGACCACGGGCGCAACGCAGACAGCGCAGGCACTCGCCCTCGACGCCGGGCTCGTCCCGGACACCGAACGTCACGCCGTCCTCGACGCGCTCGTCGAGCTCGTGTACGCGTTCCACCCGGTCGGCGACGGTCCACACTTCAGCGGCGGCACCATCGGGATGGCACCGACCGTCCGGGCGCTCGCCGACGGCGGCAGGGACGACGTCCTGTGGGACCTGCTCCAGGAGAACGACCAACCGAGCTACGGATTCTTCATGGAACCCACGGTCGCGAACCCGAACGGCATGACCACCATCGGCGAACGGTGGAACCGTGGTGACTCCAAGAACCACATGATCCTCGCCCAGATCGAGGAGTGGTTCCAGGGGAGTCTGGTCGGCATCCGCGAGGCCGACGACTCGACCGCCTACCGACGCCTTGTCATCCAGCCCAAGGTGGTCGGGGACCTGACCTCGGTGAAGGGCAGCTACCAGACACCACACGGCGTTGCGCGGTCCGAGTGGAGCACGTCGGATCGACGATTCAAGCTGACGGTCGACGTCCCCACCAACACCAGCGCACAGGTGTGGGTGCCGGCGGGAGGACGACGGCTCGACGCGCCTCCGGCCCGGGCCACGTTCCTGCGTGTCGACGGAGACTATGCCGTCTACAGCGTTCCCTCCGGCTCGTTCACGTTCCTGGCACCGCAGACGGGTAACTGATCCGACGGGCCCGGTCGCCGCTCAGTCCACGAGTGGCGACCGGGCCCGTACCCCGCGCACCGATGAGGAGCAGCCGTGACCAGCACCCGAGACGTCGCCGACGGTCGCAGTGCGCCGGCTCCGTTGGGATCCGACTTTCCGGCGAACTTCCTCTGGGGTGCCGCGACAGCCGCGCACCAGGTTGAGGGCGGCAACGTCAACAACGACTGGTGGGACTTCGAACACGCCCCCGGTACCGCCGCGCAACAGTCGTCCCACGACGGCATCGATCACCTGCACCGGTATGCCGGCGACTTCGCGCTGCTGAAGTCGCTGGGCCACAACGCCCACCGCCTGTCGCTGGAGTGGTCCCGTATCGAACCCGCACCGGGGGAGTTCAGCCGCATCGCCCTCACCCACTACCGCCGGGTCCTGACCGCGCTCGCCAGCGCCGGCATGACCGGATTCGTCACCCTGCACCACTTCACGTTGCCGCGCTGGTTCGCCGCGAGGGGTGGTTGGCTCGCTCCTGATGCGGTCGAGCTGTTCAGCCGATACTGCAACCGGGTCGTCGCGGAGCTGGGCGACCTGATGCCCTTCGTCTGCACTATCAACGAACCACAGATGATCGCCCTGCACGGCTATCTGGAGGGCTACCACCCGCCGGGGATGACCAACCCGATCCTGTGGAAACGGGTGGGCAGGGTGCTCCTGGAGGCGCACCACGCCGCGGTACGGGCCATCCGCGATGGAGGAGCCCGGTCCAGGGCGGGCCTCGCCGTGCAGCTGCCGCTGCTGACCCCGGCTCGTGACGACGACAGCTGCGTCGCGTTCTGCCGCGCTCTGCGGACCGAGATCGTCGACCTGTACCTCGACGGGCTCATCGGACCCGACCCTGGAGACTTCCTCGGCGTCCAGTACTACCGCCGGCAATGGGTCGATCCCGCCGTGCCGACACTGTTCGCCGAACCGCCGGCCGGCGCCCGACTGACCCAGATGGGCTGGGAGGTCCATCCGGACGGACTGCGCCAACAGCTGCACCGTGCTGCCGCCGCCGGGCTCCCGCTGTACGTCACCGAGAACGGCATCGCCACCGAAGACGATCACGAGCGGGTCGACTACCTCGAAACGCATCTCGCCGCACTGGCGCAGGCCCGATCGGAAGGAGTCGACGTCCGCGGTTACCTGCACTGGTCCGCCTTCGACAACTTCGAATGGGCCGAGGGATACCGCCCCAAGTTCGGACTGATCGCGGTCGACCACGACCACGACCTGCGCAGAACCCCGAAACCGAGCGCCCATGCCTTCGCTCGGGTCGCCAGGACAGGAAGGCTCGACGCGCTACGCCACGGGACCGTCGTACAGGCATGAGGCCACGGCGGCCCCGGACGTAGAACCCGGGGGTATATACGCGGTGTATACCCCCGGTGTATGGTGCTGGCATGAGCGTTCCACTCACCCTCCTCGGCCTGCTCGATCGGGAACCCAGCCACGGGTACGACCTGAAGCGCGAGTACGACACCTACTTCGGCCGCGGTAAGCCGCTGCCGTTTGGGCAGGTCTACTCGACGCTCAGCCGCCTGGCGCGCGACGGCAAGGTGGTGATCAGCGAGGTCGGCCCCGGCGAAGGGCCCGACCGCAAGCGCTACATCATCACCGACCTGGGCGCGACCGAGGTCGAGCAGTGGCTGACCCAGCCGGTCGAACCGGAACCGCACCTGCAGACCGTTCTCTTCGCCAAGGTCGTGCTCGCGCTGATGCTGGACCGCCCCGCCGGCGAATACCTCGACACTCAGCGCAGCGCGCACCTGCAGCGGATGCGTGAGCTCACCGAGATCAAGCGCACCGGCAGTCTCGTCGACGCGCTGCTCGCCGACCACGGTCTGTACCACCTGGAAGCGGACCTCAGGTGGATCGAGATGACCGGCGCCCGGTTGGACGCCCTGACGAAGGCGGTACGGCAATGACCATCGCGATCGAAGCGAGGAACGTCGAATTCTCCTTCGGCCAGACACCTGCGCTCCGCGGCGCCAGCATCGCCGTCGACTCGGGGGAGATCGTCGCGATCATGGGGGCCAGCGGGTCGGGTAAGTCGACGTTGCTGCACTGCCTGGCCGGCATCCTGGTTCCGGATTCCGGCGAGGTCCTGTTCGACGGGGCTCGGGTCGACTCCATGACCGAGGCCCGCCGCAGCAGCCTGCGCCGGGACCGCTTCGGGTTCGTGTTCCAGTTCGGGCAGCTCGTCCCCGAGTTGACCACCGCGGAGAACGTGGCCCTGCCGCTGCTGTTGAACGGCACACGCAGAGCCGAGGCGCTGCGCAAGGCGTACGGCTGGTTCGAGCGGCTCGGCCTGGAAGGACTGGAGCAGCGCCGGTCGGGTGAGCTTTCCGGAGGGCAGGCCCAGCGGGTCGCCCTCGCCCGGGGTCTGGTCGCCGGGCCGGAGGTGCTCTTCGCCGACGAGCCGACCGGTGCGCTCGACTCGCTCACCGGCGAGCAGGTCATGGACCTGCTGGTCACCGCCGCTCGTGAACAGGGCACGACGGTCATCCTGGTCACCCACGAACCACGGGTCGCCGCGTACGCCGATCGCGAGGTCATCGTGCGCGACGGCCGCGTGAACGCGCCGGACCGGATCGCATCATGATCCGCTTCGGGCTCCGCCTCGCCGTGGCCGGCGGGCGGGAGGCACTCACCCGCCTCATCATCATCGCCACCGCCGTGGCGGTCGGCGCCGGTCTGCTGCTGGTCACCCTCGCGGGCCTCAACGCCGTGAACGCGCAGCTCACACGGTACGCGTCGCTGTATCCCAGCCCGTCGGCGGACGGTGGCGGCGATCCACTGTGGTGGTCCACGCGGGAGGACTACTTCCGCGGCGAGCAGATCGTACGGATCGACGTCGCCGCCTCGGGCCCGGGCTCGCCGACGCCGGTCGGCATTCCGGAGACCCCGGGGCCGGGGGAGTACTACGTCTCACCGGAGTTCAGCACGCTGCTGGCAGCGACCCCTGCCGCCGAACTCGCCGATCGCTACCCCGGGCGAAACCTCGGCACGATCGGTTCGGCCGCGCTGCCGTCACCGGACGCCCTCCTCGTCATCGTCGGCCACACCGTGAACGAGGCCACGACGCTGCCAAATGTCCGCCAGCTCACGAGCGTCGGCGACGACACCCACGCGCTGCCGGAGACGGTCGTGGACCTCATCGTCGGTGTCATAGCCGGTGGGCTGCTGTTTCCGGTGCTGATCTTCATCGGCACGGCCACCCGGCTCAGCGCCGCCCGCCGGGAGCAGCGGTTCGCGGCGATGCGGCTGGTCGGCGCGACGCCCCGGCAGATCTCGGTGATCGCGGCGACCGAAGCGGCCGTGGCGGCGCTCGCGGGCACGGCTCTCGGCTTCGCGCTGTTCTTCGCGTTCCGCGGCCAGCTCGCCGCCATCCCGTTCACCGGCATGCGGTTCTTCCCCGACGACATGGTCCTGAGACCGCTGGACATCCTGGTGGTCGCGCTCGGCGTGCCGGCCGGAGCGGCGCTGGCGGCCTGGGTGTCGCTACGACGCGTCCGGATCTCCCCGCTCGGCGTCACGCGGCAGGTCACCCCCCGTCCACCCCGCGCCTACCGGCTGGTCCCACTCGCGCTGGGGGTGGCCGAGCTGGCCTACTTCATCGGCCGCAGGCCCGAGACGTCGGATGGCCAGACCGCCGCGTTCCTGCCTGGTCTCCTGCTCATCATGACCGGTCTGGTCCTCGCCGGACCCTGGCTCACCATGGTCGGCGCCCGTGTCATGGCCAGCCGCGCCCGGCGGCCCGCGGCACTCATCGCGGCGCGGCGCCTCGCCGACAACCCGAAGGCCGGTTTCCGGGCCATCAGCGGCATCATGCTCGCGCTCTTCGTCACGAGTGTGGCCATCGGTGTGATCACCACGATCGTCGCCAACCGTGGCCCCGCCCGGATCGAGTCGACGGATGCCGCCACCCTCTCCACCGGCTTCTCCGACGACGAGCTCTCGGTGCCCGACTCACTGCTGGTCGAGCTGCGCTCGATCCCGGGCGTGCGGAGCGCGACGGTGGTCCACCGGAACCCGGACCGGATGGCCGATCCCGGCGTGCTCGCGTGCACCGACATCCCCGAGGCGTACGGCCGATGCGCCGACGGCGCCACCGTGGCGGCGGTGGCCCACAACTTCATCCCGTTCGACGAGTCGGCGTCCGCCTCCAGGGTGTGGCCAGCCGCATCGGTTTCCGTCGACGACCTCGAGCGGTTGCCGGTGGCGTCGATCGTCGTCGGCACGGACGGTTCGACAGCCCCGCTGGAACGGGCGCGCACGGCCCTCTCGCTGGCCTTCCCGAATTTCTGGGTGGCACCGACCGTTCCCGGTGAGTTCGAGTCGTCCTTCACCGATCAGCTGCGTGGTTGGAAGCAGCTGGCCAACGTCATCATCGTCGCCAGCCTCGGCCTCGCCGGCTGCAGCCTGGCGGTCAGCGTGGTCGGCGGTCTGAGTGAACGCAGGCGCCCGTTCAGCCTGCTCCGCCTCAGTGGGGCGCCGGTGCGGGTCCTGCGCCGTGTGGTCGCTCTGGAAAGCGCCGTACCGATGCTGGCCGTCGCCGTGGTCGCGATCGGCATGGGTTTCGTGGCCGCCCAACTGTTCCTCAAGGCACAGCTGGACTACACCCTCACCGCGCCGGGCCTCGGGTTCTACGCGATCGTGATCGTCGGCCTGGCCGCATGCCTCGGCATCATCGCGTCCACCCTGCCGCTGCTGGAAAGGATCACCGGCCCGGAGACGGCACGCAGCGAGTGATCGGGTGAGCGGCGGGGGAGGCACCCCCCGCCGCTCACCCGCTCACGCGGATGCCGGCCAACTCGAGCGGCCCTGGTCGTTCCCCCGACTCACTGGCCGGTGCGGCCGTCGACGCACTCGCGCAGCAGGTCGGCGTGGCCGACGTGCCGGGCGTACTCCTCGATCATGTGAACGAGGACGTCGCGGACGCTGACCGTGTCGTCGCCGATCGGCACCTCCCGCCCGAGGTCGTCCTCGTCGAGCGCGTCGAGCCACTCATCGGCCGCCGCGATCTCCGCCTTCCATGTGGCGAACGCCTCCTCGACGACCGCGGGGTCGGCGACCGCGTCGGTGAAGTCCGCGTCCCTGTCGTCGTCCCGGCTGAACAGGCGCGGCTGGTCGGTCCTGCCGCGCAGCACCCGCTGGAACCACTGGTTCTCCACCTTGGCAAGGTGCCGGATCAGGCCGAGCAGGCTCATGGTGCTCGGTGGCACCGAGCGGCGGGCAAGCTGCTCGGCGTCGAGACCGGCGCACTTCATGTCCAGGGTCAACCGGTAGTTCCGCAGGTACTCCTGCAGTGTCGCCTTCTCGCCCTTCGGGTTGCCGTAGGTCCGTGGATCGTCGGTGGGGTCCACCCACATGTCGCTCATGGCTCCCGACCCTGTCGACAAGCCGCGACGGGCGCAAGCGGGTTATCGGCCCGTCCGGACCGGTCGAGGTGGTGTGGGGGGTGCGCCGGCCGCGGCGTCGGCATAGCGGTCGGCCAGCCGCGCGAAGGCCTCTCTGAGCTCGGTCGGCCCGACGACCTCGATGTCGGCGTCGAACCGACCGATGGCGGCGGCCAGGCCCGGCCATGACCACGAGCCGACGACGAGCCGGCAGCGGTCCGGGCCGAGGGCCTCGACGAGTCCGTCGCTGGTGTAACGGGCTGCGACCTCGGCGGGGAGGTCCAGGATCACCTCGCCCCGGCACGGCCAGCCTTCGGGGCCGTGGAACCTGCTGACCACGAAGGCCGCCACGTCTCCACCGGGTAGTTGCCGTGGGGTGAAGCGAGGCCCCGTGGGGGTGCGGGGCGTGATCCGGTCAGCGCGGAAGGTGCGCCAGTCCTCCCGGTCGAGATCCCAGGCGACGAGGTACCAGCGCCCTCCCCAGGTGACGACGTGGTGGGGCTGGACCCGGCGCGGCGCACTGTCGGCCTGATCGTCGTCGGCCGCTGGCGGGAATGCGGGGCCGTAGTCGAAACGCAGCACCTCGCGGGCGTGGACGGCGGCACTGAGCGCCATGAGCACGCCGCTGTCGGCCTGTGGGCTCGATCGGGTCGCGGGCCGCTCGACGGCGGTGACCTGGATGGTGTCGATGCGACGGCGCAGCCGTGCGGGCATGACCTGCCGGACGGTCTGCAGCGCGCGCGCCGCGGCTTCCTCGATGCCGGCGCCGGAGGTGGTGGCGATCTGGAGTGCCACGGCGAGGGCGACGGCCTGCTCGTCATCGAACAGCAGAGGCGGCAGTTCCGCGCCCGCGTCGAGCCGGTAGCCCCCGTCGGGACCCTTGGTGGCCAGGATGGGATAGCCGAGCTCACGCAGGCGGTCGACGTCGCGGCGCACGGTGCGCGGACTGATGTCTAGCCGTTCGGCCAGCAGCGCCCCCGGCCAGTCCCGCCGTGCCTGGAGCAGCGAGAGCAACGACAGCAGCCGCGCCGAGGTCTTCAGCATGGGTCCCGATACTGCCATGAGAAGCGGCCAGACCCTGGCCGCTTCACCTGCGACTGTTGCCCGATGACGGTGCTCGACAACCGCGCGCTCAACCGCGCGACGCTCGCCCGGCAGTTGCTGCTCGACCGCGCGGACGTACCGGTCCCCGACGCCGTCGCCCACCTCGGCGGTCTGCAGGCGCAGGAACCGCAGGAACCGTACGTCGGGCTCTGGTCGAGGCTGCGCGCGTTCGACCCGGCGGTGCTCTCGGACCTGCTGATCCAGCGAAGCCTGGTGCGGACACACCTCATGCGCCGCACCGTCCACCTCCTCACCGCGGACGACGCACTGACCTGGCGCGCCCGACACGATGCGATGCTGCGCCAACGGGTGCTCGGGACCTACCGCCGCGAGCTGGACGGGGTGGACCTCGACGAACTCGCCGCGGCCGGCCGGGCCTGATGGCCGACGACGAGCCGCGCTCGATGACCGAGCTGGCGCGGGCGCTCGCCGAGCGCTGGCCGACCCCGGGGATGCGGGCACTGGGCGAGATGGTGATCGCCGCCCTCGTCCCGATGGTGCAACTGCCGCCGCGCGGACTGTGGCGCACGAGGGCCGGAGTGCGCAACGTCCTGCTCTCCTCCTGGCTCGGTCGGGAGATCGACCCGCCGGCCCTGGAGGACACCGATCCGGTCGGCCAGGCGCTGGTACGCCGCTACCTGGCCGCGTACGGTCCCGCGGCCACGGCCGACCTGCGCGCCTGGTGCGGCCTCGCCGGACTGCCGGCCGCGGTGGCCGCGATGCGCGGCGAGTTGATCACGTTCCGCGACGATCGTGGCCGCGAGCTGCTGGACCTTCCCGACGCGCCGCGCCCCGACCCCGACACACCCGCCCCGGTGCGGTTCCTGCCGGCCTTTGACAACGCGATACTCGGTTACCAGGACCGGAGCCGGATCATCGACGATGCGCACCGTGGTCTGTCGGTCGCCGGCGAGCGCGTGGTGCTGGTCGACGGTCGGGTCGCCGCGACCTGGAACGTCGAGGCCGGCGCCGTGACGGTCATTCCGCTGCGTCGCCTCTCCCGAGCCGACCGCACCGCCGTCGTCGAGCAGGGGCGGGAGCTGGCGTCGTTCCTCTCCGACAACGAGAGCCACCGGGTGGAGGTCGGCCCGACTCCCCGATGACCGTGCGCCGCGCCGCCGCCGGCCATACCGAACCGGCGGCGGCGCGGACGGGTGGGATCAGGAGTACGGAAGCCGGAGCACCGACTGGTTGCCGATGCCCACCGTGCTCGGGTTGTTGCCGATCGCCGACCACACCTCGACCCGGACCGTGCCGTTGCTGAGCGTGCCCAACGTGCCGGTGGCCGAGGCCAGGCCGGCGTTCTGGGTGTAGTGCTCGTAGCCGGGGACAGGATCGGTGGCGAAGTAACGCGACGTCTCCACCCGCTCCCAGCTGCCGTTGCCCGTCAGGTCGTACGAGATCCGCACCTGCACGCCGTTGCCGACCGCCGTGCCGGCGTCCAGGAACAGGTCGAAGGTGGTCTGCCCGCCGGAGTAGGCGAGGTTGAGGCCGGTCGCCGTGAAGACCTGCGGGTTGGTCGGCGTACCGTCGTGGTTCCCATTGGCCGCCGCGACCGTGGTCGTGGCCGCGCCGCCGGCCGCGCCGAGCCCGCCACCGGGCAGCAGGTACCGGGTCGCAGAGCCCGGGTTCGGGGGCGGATCCGTCGGAGGGGGTGTGGTGGGCGGCGGGGTCCCCGGGGGTACGCCGCCCGCCGCGTTGCCGCCGCTCCAGGTGTACGCCCCGGTGGTGGCCGTCCGTCCGGCCGGCACGGCGACCGTCGTGCCGTTGGAGAACGTCACCGTGATCGCCGTCGCGGTCGGGTTCGACGCCACGTAGGTGCGCGCCCCGTTGCCCGAGAACACCGCCGACAGTGGATGGTCGGCGGTCACCGTCGTGTCGACGGTGCCCAGCGCCGCGAGGTTGCGGATCCAGTGGAAGGTGTGTGCCCGACTCTCGCCCTCCTCGACCGTGTAGTTGGGGTTCGCGCGGAGGTTCGCCAGCGCCGCGTCGCCGTCACCGAGGGCCTGGAACTGCCAGAGGATGTCCTGCCACACCGTCGGCTGCCCACCGTTGTTGCGCACCAGTTCGGCATAGTTGGTCCGTACGTACGCCGGGTTGTTGCCGAGGTAGAGGTGACCGGCAGCAGGTTGATGCCCTGGATCATCTCCGGCTCGGCGCTGAACCAGGTGGCGTACGCGCCGCCGTCGCCCCAGACCATGCCGACCGTCGAGTGCCCGAAGGCGGCGGGGAAGTTCTGGTCGCTGCCGTCGAACCAGTACTCCTGGATGGCCGCGGCCTGGGTGGTGTAGAGGAAGATGCCGGCGTCGCGGACGGCGGTGTCGCCGGTCACCTGCCCCCACTGGATCAGGGCGTTGGCGAAGTTCATCCCCTCCGACGACGATTCCTGGTTGTTGCCGGAGCCGAACGAGCCGTGCCCGGACGCCCAGTCGTGGCCGGCGTAAATGTCGAAGTCGCGCAGGTAGGGGAAGCGGGTGTCGTCGCGGCGGTAGTTGTTGGCGTCCCGGATCAGCAGGTCCACCATGCCGCCGTAGCGGCTCGCGGCGGCCCACGCCGGGTCGAACTTCGCCAGCGTCGCCGCGGCGGCGATGTAGTAGCCGTAGTGGAAGTGGTGGTCGTTGAGTTCCTGGTCCGAGCCGTACGAGGCTGGGTAGCCGATCAACGTGCCCCAGTTGCCGTCGTAGTAGAAGACCCTTCCGGTCTTGCCGCTCGACGCGGTGAACCAGTCGGTGAGCGTGCTGCGGATCGCGTTCAGCGCGCTGTCCCGCGTCGCGGTGTCGTTGACCAGGTCGGCCACCTCGGCGAGCCGGGCGGCCCGGCCGAGCCCCTTGCCGGTCCAGTACGTGTCACCGCCGCGCTGGTCCATCGGGTTCGCGCGGGCGGCGGCCAGGTGGTTGGTGAGCGTCGTCAGGTCGGCGCCGCTGCCGTCGCCGACGGCCGGCAGTTCCGGCAGGACCCCCTGGAACTTCTTGGAGGTACGGAACTGGTTGACGCCGGTGAGCACCTTCATCCGGCCACGCGCCGACGGGTAGGTCGGGGTGATCGGGGTGGAGCCGGTCAGCGACTTCCACTGGTGCGGGTAGAGGCTGACCACGGTCTGCGTGGCGGTCCCCTCCCGGGCGGTCGTGGTTAACGCGTACGTGGTGGTCAGCCCGCTGGTGGCCGGGTTGTAGGCGTACGAGACCTGGGTGCCGGTGACGTGGGCGTGCGCGTACCGGCCGTAGGTGGAGGCCAGATCGGCCCGCTCGGCCGCCGACGTCGACGGCGGCAGGAGGGCGACGGAGAAGTAGCCCCGGCCGGCCAGGGTGGAGGAGATCCGGCCGCCGCTGACGGTCCAGGTGGCGCCGCTGGGGGCGTACCCGACGTAGTCGTGGCCGTTGACCCGGAAGCCGACCGTGGCGCCGCTGTTGGACCAGACGTCCGCGGTGCCCGTCGCGCTGATCACCGCGTCCCCACCGGTGGTCTGGAAGTACGCGAAGGGCAGACCGTGGCCGATGGTGGCGCGCATGGTCCGGGCTCCGTCGCTCCAGTGTGGGCTGACCGTCCAGTCGGTCCAGCCGTCGACCTTGACCACGGGCGCTCCGAGCCCGGCGACGCCGACCCGGATGTCCTGGACGTACGGGTAGTGGTACTCGCCGACCCCGGTCGAGGTGCCGCTGATGGCGGGCGTGGAGTTGGCGGAGAAGCCGAGGCCGTCGGTGAACGTGTCGTAGGAGAGCGGGTGGGCGTGCAGGGGCTCGCTGAAGGCGCAGTCGGTGCGCTTCCAGAGCAGTGAGGACCACCAGTCGTTGGTGGGTACCGCACCGGCTGGCGCGTTGGCGGTGGCGAACTGTCGGGGGTTGCTCGACATCGGGCCGCAGCCGGTGGGGAGCGGGCCGACCGGGGTGGTGGTGTAGCTGCCGGCGCCGACGGGGGCGGCCTCGGCGGGACGGGTGAGGGAAATCGTGAGGCCGCCGACGACCAGGGCCAGAGCGGTGGTGGCGGCCAGGACCCAACGGCGGTGGGGGACGGGAGGTTTCACGGTGCCTCCATCGCGTGTCGGGATGCCGGCCTGCCGGCTCCGACACGTTGTCTGAATTGAGGAGAAGATGCGGCGAGAGAGCGCTCTCTCAGTCGGCACGGTAATCGAGGGGTATGACTCCCGTCAATGTGTCCCACGGGTTGCGTGCTGATGTCGCGATTTGAACTACCACCGCTCGCCGGCGTGCCATTCGGCGACCCGCCAGTGGTCGTCGGCCTGCCGGATCAGCAGCAGCTTTAGCGGCGCGACCTCGCCATCGACGAAGCGGGCCTGCGTCAGTACCTCGGCACGAGGTTGTCCAGGGCCGACTATCGTTGTCCCCTCGACCGAATAGCCGGTGAGTCGCTGGCCACCGGAGTGCAGCTCGGAAAAGGTCGTCAGGTCGCTGGCCTGCCGACGCTGCTCGGCGAGCAACTCGTACGCGACCGTGAACTCGGCCGCGACGAGCGCGTCCAGGTACGCCGCAGCGGTCGCCTGGGCGGGACCGCGGTCCCGAACCGCCTTCGTCACCGTCAGCGCCGTCCACTTCACCGCGCCGAATGCCGCGATGGTGCCCAGGGCAACGATCTGCCAGACCGGCAAACTCCGGGTGACGCAGCCGTAGCACCCGAGCAGGAACAGCCCGACCGCCAGAATTCCGAGTGCCCGCCTCCACCGTCCTGACATGCTCTCGGACCTTAGCTTGGCGAGGCCGCCTCGGCCAGAGCGCCATGGTGACGCCAGGCCCGCTCACGCACCGCCATCAGCCCACTCTCATCCCGCGACGGCGGACAGGTCGAGCGCGGCGGCGGCGACGATCGCCCGGTCACCTTTGTTCTGCACGTAACCCACCAGAGTGGCCTGCCGAGGATCGAGATCTGGCGGCGCCTCCAGCTCCACCTGCCCGCGCTCGGCGTCCAGACCCAGCGAGGTGAAGGCGCGCACCACGTTGTCCTGCCGCAGCGTCCGCCCGGCGTTCTCGCCCCGGGCGACCTCGCTCTCCAGGCCGCGTTCGACGATCGCCACGTTCAGCACCGCACGCTCCGAAGGCCGCTTGGTCTCGAAGCCCAGGACGACCCGCTGCCCGGCGCCCGCACCTCCGGCGTAGTCCTGGACCGACAGTGTGAACGGTGTGGTGGTTGCCGACGTCAGGGCGGACGCGATCGCGGTCGCCGCCCGTCGACGGTCGGAGCCGACGAACTCGACGGTGCCGTTGACGACCATCTGGGGGGTGTACAGGCGTCCGGAGCCGAAGGCCCGCGCGTACGCCTCCTGCCGCGCGGTGTACGCCGCGTCGGCGAACCGGTCGGGCCAGCCCAGATCATCCCAGTAGTCGACGTGGAACCCGAGCGCGAAGACCGGCTGCCCCTGGGCGCGCGCGTCACGCTCGATCTCGGTCAGCACCTCCTCGGCGGGAGGACAGCTCGAACAGCCCTGGGAGGTGAACATCTCCACGACGGCGAAGCCGCCGTCCGCGGACGCCACGTCCGGCAGCGGCGATCCCGGCAGGCGGGCACGATTCGACCCGGGGTCCGTCATTGCGCCTCCTCCGTGCGTGCTGCTGGCGGCCCTCGGATTCCCGTTACGGCCGCGACCATGCCTGCCCACGCCTCGCCGCTCGGCCCGGCAGGTGCGCGTTCGGGGGCGCCGTCAGCGTCCCGCGCCCTCCGCGACGGGCGGACGCGCGGTCGAGGCGGCGGTTCGCGGCCGGCCGGGTCGCATGAGGACGATGACGAGCAGGCTGGCGAGGACGCCGACGGCTCCGGCCGCGGCGAAGGTCGCCTGGACACCCGCCACCCCGGCGGCATGCGCCGCGCTGTCCAGCAGGTGCCGCCCGGCTGCCGGCGTGGCGCGCAGCAGACCGGGTGTCTGCCCGCCGGCGATGGCGTGCGCGACGTGTGCCGGGTCCGCAATGCCACGTCCGGCCAGGATGGTCTGCGCCTGGGCGGTGAAGACGCTGCCCAGCGCGGCGACGCCGAACGCGAAGCCCAGCTGGCGGGTGGTGTTGACGGCTCCGGCGGCCATGCCGCCGCGCTCGGCGGGCACCAGGGACATGGAGACCGAGCCGAGGATGGGCGTCGCGAGGCCGACGCCGACGCCGATCAGGGCAACCCCCGGCAGCAGCGCCGGCCAATTGGCCGAACCGTGCATGAGCGCCGCGGTGAGCAGGCTGCCGAGGCCGACGAACAGCAGACCGGCGCCGATCACCAGGTCTGGTCTGCGGCCGTGCAGCACCCGGCCCAGCGCCGCCGAGACAGCGAACGCGGTGACGGACATCGGCAGGCCGGTGAGCCCCGCCGCAATTGGACTCAGTCCCAGCACGGACTGCAGCCAGATCGAGGTGTAGGTGAGGGTGGTGAAGGCCGCGAACGTCAGCAGCAGCCCGGCGAGCAGGACCGCGACGAACGAGCGGTTGCGCAGGAGGGCGAGGTCGAACATGGCGTGCCGGGTGCGCGCCTCGATCGCCACGAACCCGGCCAGCAGGAGCGCGGCCACCACCAGCAGCCACCAGACGGCGGCTGCCGACCAGCCGTCCTCGTTCGCCCGGATGAGTGCGTAGGTCGCGCACGCCGCGGCGGCGGTGAAGCTCACCATACCGGCGACGTCGATCCGGCCCCGGACGGTCGCGTGGGCGACGGTGAGCGTCGTGGCGCACAGCAGGATCGCCACGGCACTGACCGGCAGGTTGACGAGGAAGATCCAGCGCCACGACGCGCCCTCGGTGAGCAGCCCGTCGAGGATCGGGCCCACGGCGGCGGAGGCGCCCGCCACCGCGCCCCAGATGCCGTACGCGCTGCCCCGGTCACGGCCGGCGTAGGCGCTGTTGAGCAGGGCGAACGTGGTCGCGAACATGGCCGCCGCGCCGACGCCCTGTACGGCGCGCGCGGCGATCAGCACGCCCGGGTTCGGCGCGAGACCGCACAGCAGCGACGAGACCGCGAAGAGCGCGAGCCCGACGACGTAGGCCCGGCGGTGCCCTACCCGGTCGGCGATCGAGCCGGCGCCGAGCACCAGTGCGCCCAGCGCGAGGGCGTAGGCGTCGATGACCCACTGCAACGCCCGGAAGGACGCGTCCAGGTCGTCGACCATGTCGGGCAGGGCGACGATCACGATCGTGACGTCGATCAGGAGCATGAACGTACCCAGGCAGACCGTCAGCAGCGGCAGCCACTTGCGCATTCAGATACGATGCGCGCTTGGTACGCGTTGACGCAGGGAGACTATCGAGGCGTCATCGCAGCTGCCGAGGCTGTTGAGGCGACCGCAGCGAACGATGGAGCGGCGGTGCAGCTCGCCGCCCAGCAGGCGAAGGCTTGGGCGCGACTCGGCGACCGGCGCCAGGTAGAGACTTCTCTCGACCGTGGACACCGATTGTTGGAATCCCTGCCTTACCCGGAGGACACCGATCACCGATTCGTGGTCGACCCCGCCAAGTTCGACTTCTACGCCATGGATTGCTACCGCATCGCGGGCGAGGATCGGCTTGCCGAGATGTACGCCCGAGAGGTCCTGAAGTCATCGACCGACCCGAACGGGCAGGAACGTAAGCCAATGCGGATAGCGGAAGCTCGGGTAACGCTCGGCGTGACCGCTGCTCGCACAGGCGACGTGGAGTCAGCGATCGCGCACGGCCGCCAAGCCCTGCAAGGTGACCGGAAGTCGCTGCCGTCCCTGCTGATGTCCTCTCGTGAGCTGACTAGCCTCCTGGCCCAGCGCTATCCGGATCAGCCGGAAGTCTCGTCGTACCTGGAAGAAGTTCGAACCCTCGCGGCGTAGGGACTTGCAGCTAGTCGGACTTGAACTCGGACTGGTCTGCCCGTCGACCACCGACGCCAGGCCGAGGACGACCCTGCTGCCATGATCTGATCCGGGCCGGCCGCCACATGTGTGTACGGCCAACAGTCATGTCAGGTTCGGGCACGTGCCCACGCTTTCGGTAGTTCGTGACCGTCGAGACCTGGACTCCGAGGTAGGCGGCGACATCCGAGGTCGTCCACCACTCGGCGTCCCTTCCCGCATCCGTCGTCACACCACCATTCTCCACCGTGCGTGAGACGTTCAACGCACCGCAGGTGAGGGGGAGCCCGCCGGACCGGCTGCCGGCGATGTCGAGTCTCAGGACGTCCGTGACAGAACAGTCTCGGGACGTGGGTGACACTTCCGGCTAGCCGGGTGGTGAGGGCGGCTCGGGTGGACGTCCTCGGGCACGGGCTGTGTCGGATACGGCGATGCCGGCCAGGACGAGAGCAGCGGCGCCGGCGACGAGCACCGGCGGCAGGAAGATCGTTGCCGGCGAGATGGCGGCGAGCATGAGGACCCCGGCCACGCGGTTTCGGGACACCCGGCCGAACACCGCGTACTCGAAGATGGCCCGTCCGGCGAGGAACAGTGCGGGTCCGCCGAGGATCACGGCGATCCACGCCGGCTGTGTGTGCCCGGATGGGTGCTCGATGATGAGCTCGACGCCGACAGAGATCGGGACGATGCCGGCGACCATGACCAGGTGAGCGTTTGTCGCCAACACGGTAACGCGGAGCGGATCATTGGCCGCGGCGACGGCCCCGCCCAACACCTCCCCAGCGAGGTGGATGTAGATCCGCCACAGCAGCACCGTGGTCGTGAACGCCACCACGACCGCCGCGCTGCGGTCAGCCTCGAAGGTGTGCTCGCTGAGCCCCAGCCCCGTCACCAGAATCAACTCGCCGAGCGCGATGATGAAGAACTGCCGATAGCGCTCGGCCAGGAACTCGCCCGTGATCCCAAACTCCGCCGCATTGCCGCGGCCCAGCCTCGGCGCGGGCCAGCCGAGACTGGCCGCCGTGTAGTCCACGGCCACCGCTAGCGCCCACAGCACCCCACGCGGCCAACCCTGCACAATTGCGCCCGCGATCCACGGCACCGCCGACACGCCGAACCAGAGCAGCACCCGCATCTCGGGACGCTGCCGCTTGTCGCCACGGGTAACGATCACGAGAAACAGGCTGCGACCGACCTGGACGGCGACGTACGCGCCGGCGAAGACCAAGCCATGCCCGCCGAACGCCTCAGGCACTGCGGCCGACAGCACCAAGCTGCCGAACATGCACCCGATGACCAGCACCTGTATCGCCGGCCGTCGCGGCTCGAACCTGTAGACCACCCCCGCCGTCGCGGCCCACACCCACCACATGGCGAGCAGCAGCAGCAGCGTCTGGAAGGCGTCGATCCAGTCCAGATGCAGTCGCAGCCCTAGCGAGAGTCGGAAGAGCGCGAAGACAAACACCAGGTCGAGGAACAGGTCCAGGAACGTCGTCCGCTGCTCCTCCGGTCTCCGCATCAGCCGGGCTGCGCCACTCGTCATCGGTTCGCCCCGTTTCTGCCGCTTCTGTCAGCTCTGACCAGTCGTACCACCCGACAGCGCTGGGGGATGTGGATGTGCTGCTGCGGCCAGGGGTCGAACGGCCTCGCCCGTGGGGGCGACGGTAGAGGCCGTCAGTTCCTACAAGCCGTCGCCGCCAGTTCTGATCAGCTCGTCGACCTTGGCCAGGCGTCGGGCCAATGCCACAAGTGGCGGAGTGTTACCCAGGTCCTGATACCGATCTGTCACCCAGGTCCTGAGACACGACAACCGGCTGCTGGCGATGTCGGGCTCCACTTGATGCGTTACGGATCGGTGTCGAATGACGGGTGACACGTCCGGCTAGACGATCTTCGTGGTCAGGGTAGTCCGCGAGCTTGCTCCACCGCTGATGTTCTCGCTTCGATGGCTAGGCCGCCGGCGGTGTGGGCATGGGATGGGGCGTGGCCGGCGGTAGTTTGAGTCGCTGGCGGGTTGCGTGGATGACTTCGATGACGCGCTGCTGGAAAGCAGGTGGGTCGTCGGCGAGGTCGGCTAGCTGTTTTGCGCGCTGGGCGAGGTCGTGGGCCCAGTCCGGGTCTAGGTTGCCGACGGTGATGCGGTGGAACGCTTGTCGTGCGGTGTCGGGGTCGCCAGCTAGCGCTGCTGCGCCCCCGGTGTGGTAGGCGTGCCACCAGGGCGACTCGCCGTGCCTGGTCGTGCGGGAGGCCAGCTGGCGAGCGGCGGCTGCGGGGTCGGGGAACTGGCTGCGCAGCTGGTCGACCCGTTGTGCGGCGACACCGGCGACCGTGGTGATGTCGCGGGTGAACTGTTCGGCGTTGACGAAGTCGAGAAAGCTCGTCCAGCCGACCTCGCCGACCGGCGGCTGTGTGACGAAGGCGGCGTCGTTGCGCCAGTAGATGCGGCTGCCGTCGTCGAATGACCAGTGGTCGCGCTCGTGCCACAGCCACATCGCGCCAACGTTGAGATAGGTGCCTTCCGAGCGGGAAGGCTGGAACTCAACGACGATCAGCCACCAGCCTCGGTCATCGATCCAGACGCGTGATGCGCCTCGCCGATGCAGTCCAAGCGGCTGCAGATGCTGGCGTGCCGCCGCTGTGACCAGTCGAGTCGCTGTGGCTCCGTCTGGCATTCGAGGAGTATGGCATCGGTCGCCGAGACGGTAGAGGGTCATTGTCCGCCTCGCTTGCCGATCGTCGTCTGCCGTGGTGGTTCCGGCTTACGGGCTTTGAACCGGGCGATGGGCTTGGTGGTGGTGCAGGCGACCTCGATGAGGAGCTGGTCGCCGTCGTAGACGCGGAAGGTGGCGTCGGTGGCTTCGACAGTGACGATGCGACCGGCGTGGGCGATGCCGGGGTGAATGCGTTGACCGGCGATGACGAGGCTGCCGCGGCTGCTGACCCGCCGCTCGACGCGTTGAGCGTCGCGGGCCGGGGCTGGTGGTGGTCCGGCGGGACGGGCATCGCGGAGGCGGGCCAGGTCGGCCTTGGTGAGTGGGTTGGGCAGGCTGCGCAGCAGGGTCCGGCCGGTGTCGAGAATCTGCAGGACGCCGTAATCGAGGCGGGCGGTGATCCGCCGCCCGGCGAGGTGGTAGCCGATCGGGTGTTGCCTGCCGGCAAGGGCGATGAGCCCGTTGGCGGTAACGATCCGGTCAACCTCGATCGGGCCGCCAGACTCGGCCGGGCCGGCGGCGATGGGTGAGGGCCCGGCAGGCTGGCCGTCCTCGGCGAGTAGCTGCCGCAGGTGGTCGAGGGTGAGCCGGGACGGGACGGACTTGAGGCGGGCGCCGTTCAGCAGCAGGTGGATGACGGTGGTGTCGGCCCAGAGCGTGATGGTGCGCCCGGCATGGGCGGGGCCGAGCCAGAACTGCTGCCCGCAGACGGCGAGGTTGCCCGAGGCGGGAATCACGCGGGCGACCTCCACGGCTAGGCGGACGCTGTCGCCGACAGCCACTGGCACTGCTGGAGCGACGGTGTGCCCCACGGATGGCGGAGGCGTCGGTGCTGGGGTCGGCAGCGGTCGGCGGGGTGCGGGAATGGTGCTGGACAGCAACGGAGGTAGTCGCAGCGGCAGCTGCTCCTCGGTCGGCTGGGCGGCGAACCGGTCCGCCGGGAACGCCATCGCGAGGGACTGGTGGGGCCGTTCGGTGTTGTATTCGTGCCGGAAGGCGTCGATGGCGGCCTGGGCTGCTTGCGGGTTGGCCCAGACCTCGACATCGTCGAGGAGTTCCCGTTGCAAGGGTCTGGTGGAATCGCTCGACCTTGCCAGTGGTGGTGGGTGAGCGGGGCTTGGTCAGCCGGTGGGTGATGCCATTCTCTCGGCAGATCCGGTCGAACATCACCTCGCCGCCACCGCGGCCGAAGCGGGCAGTGAACTGCTTGCCGTTGTCGGTCAGCACCTCGTCCGGAATCCCGAACCGTTGCAGGGCCCCGGCGAAGGCGTGACAGACGGCCCGGCCGGTGGCGCGACGGACCACCTGGGCGATAACGCAGAATCGGGAGTGGTCGTCCACGCCGGTGACGACCTTTGCCTCGCCGCCGTCAGCGAGCTGGATACCGCCGACAATGTCGAGCTGCCACAACTCCATCGGCCTGCCGCGTTCCCACCGCCGGTAGTCCTCTCGCCGGCGCCGACGAGGTGTCGGGTCGATCAGGCCGTGTCGCACCAGTACCCGGTAGATGGTGCTCAACGATGGCACCGGGCCCGGGCAACCGCGGCGGCCCAGCTCGTAGTGCAACCGCCGCTGGCCCCAGCGGGGATGGTGGAGTCGCAGTTCGCAAATCAGCGCCTCCACCTCATCAGGAGTCTGGGCGGGGTGCGCATGCGGTCGGTGCGATCCGTCGGCCAGACCATCCAAGCCGTGATCGCGATACCAGCCCAACCAGCGATGCACCGCCTGACGCGAGACGCCGAACCGTTCGGTGACCTCCGTCACCGACAAGCCAGCTTCGACTTCCAGTACTGCCCGGTAACGCTGCTCCGTCACGCTCAACTCCACCAGCACTCGGCGGAGTGTCACCCATCAAGTGAAGCCACCGTGTAACGCATCAAGCGGAGTCGGACACGCGCTGCCGGCGTGTGATCCGACAACTGATGCGCGACACATCTCCGCCACGTGATGCGCAACCGCGCGATGAAGCTAGCCTCGGTCTTTCGCTAGTGGTTGATCATGGATCGTTCGGGCATTAGTTGATCTCTGTCTGCGGTTGGCCGAGTGTGGGCATGGTGATGGCC
>NZ_JBSFYQ010000022.1:110872-119774 GCF_053599855.1 Micromonospora sp. NPDC005161 | reverse complement strand
GGGGGGGGTCTCCGCACCGGGGGGGGGCGGGCCCCCCCCCCCCCCCCCCCACGGCCCCCGATCAACGCGACCCGGTCACCAGCGGGCCCTCCGGCCAACGCCGGACAGATCCTCAACGGCCCCCGATCAACGCGCCCGGTCACCAGCGGGCCCTCCGGCCAACGCCGGACAGATCCTCAACGGCCCCACGACCCGGTCACCAGCGGGCCGGCCGCCAGCGGTCGGTCGGGGGGCGCTCCCAGCGCCGGTCCACCGGTGGGTCGTCCGCCTCGGCGGTCGCCGCTCGGGTCAGGTGACGCAGCCGCAGCAGCAACCCCACCCCCAGGAAGAGCAGCAATCCGCCGAGCAGGAACGCGGCCTGCACCAGACCGAAACCGCCGGACTGCGCCACCGGACGACCAGCGCCGGCCGCGGGAGGGGCCGCGTCGATCGCTTCGTCGCCGACCGGCTCCTCCGCCGGGTCGCTCTCGGCCCCGGCCGGCTCGGTCGCCGGGTCGCTCGGCTCCGCCGGTGTCGCGGTCGGCTCCGCCGCCGCGCTCGGGGTGCCGCCCACTCCCACCACCGAGCGGGTGGCCGTCTGCCGGGCCAGCAGGCGCAGGTTCTCGTCGTACGCCTCCGCGGCGAGGGTGACCCGCCCGTCGGTGACGTCCTCCGCGAAGGCCAACCGGTAGCGGGCGGTGACCGTGCGGTTCGGGCAGAGAGTGCCGGGGTCGAGCTGCCGGTCGGTCAGCCGGGCCACGTCGCCCTCGGTCCGGATCTCCAGCGGGAAGTCGCCGGTCTCCTCCACCCGGTCCATCTTCACCTGGTCGAGTCGGATGCCCTGCACGCTGAGCACCATCGACCAGCGCACCTTCACGCATCCACCGCGCCGGTCCGTCCGGGAGACCACCGCGGAGACCGTACGCACCTGGTCGCCGGCCGTGAACCGAGCCGGCAACCCACTCAGCTCGGTGGTGAACGCCGCCTGCGCCGGAGCGGCGAGCACCAGCTCCACGCCACTCAGACAGGCCAGCACCACCCCGAGCCTCAGCGCGTACCGCCACACCGTCACCACCGCCGTCCTCCGTTCGGTCGTCCCCACCCCGCAACGCTAGGAGCGCGGCCTCGACCCGACCAGACGGGTGTGTTCGCACCGGGCGGCAAGCACGGGGCGGGTTATCACCGACGGTGGTGAACCGGTCACCGCTCCCCCGCGACACGCCGGACACCGGGTCGCTGGGACAATTCCCGGGTGTCCGAACTCTCCAGCACGTTCGTCCGGCTGCACGCCCGGCTCGCCCCGGTCGCCTTCGTCCCGGAGGTGCGGCTGCACCAGGCGGACGAGCCGATCGGGCTCTGGGAGCTGACCGAGGGTGAGTTCAGCAGTGACCGGCCCCCACCGTTCTGGGCCTTCGCCTGGGCCGGCGGCCAGGCCCTCGCGCGCTACGTGACCGACCATCCGGAGCTGGTCGCCGGCCGCCGGGTGCTCGACCTCGCCTCCGGCTCCGGGCTGGTGGCCATCGCCGCCGCCCGCGCCGGCGCGGCGTCGGTGCGGGCCGTCGAGGTGGACGAACTGGCGGTCGCGGCAGTCGCGCTCAACGCCGAGGCCAACGGAGTACGCGTCGACGCCGAGTTCGGCGACATCCTCGACGGCGACGCCGGTGACGCCGAGGTCGTGCTCGCGGGGGACGCCTTCTACAGCGAGGCGATGGCCCGCCGGATGCTGCGGTTCCTGCTCCGCGCCACCCGCGCCGGCGCCCTGGTGCTGGTCGGGGACCCCGGTCGGGCGTTCCTGCCCCGGGACCGCTTCGACGAGCTGGCCCACTACGACGTGCCGGTGCCGGAGGCACTGGAGAGCGTCCGGGTGAAGCGCACCACCGTCTGGCGCTTGCGGGCCGGCCTGCCGGGAGCCGCCGGCTAGCGTGTCGGCGTGCTGTTCCGGAGCTGGGAGTCCGCGGTCGGGGCACCGTGGCCTGACGTGGCCACGGTGGCCGACCACGTCGGCGTACGCCACCTGGTGGTCACCCGCCACGCGCTGGTCCGCGAGGTCCTCGCCGACCCGGTCACCTACCGGCCGGACAACGCGCTGGACGCGGTGACTCCGATGCCGGTGACGGCGCTGCGGGTGCTCGCCGGGCATCGGTTCCGGCTGCCGCCCACCCTGGCCAACAACTCCGGTGCCAGCCATCCGGCCATCCGGTCGATCGTCGCCGACGCGCTGCACCCCGCCCGGGTCGCCGCGCAGCGTCCCTGGCTCACCGCGCTGGTCCGGGACCGGGTCGCCCGGCTGACCGCGACGCTCGACGCCGGTGAACCGGTCGATCTCTACGCGGAACTCGCCGCCGACCTGCCACTGCTGGTGCTGGCCCGACTGGTCGAGCTGCCGGACGCGCCGGTCGGCGCGGTCAAGGAGTTCGCGCGGGCCGCACTGGAGCTGTTCTGGGCGCCGCTGGACGCCGACCGCCAGTTGGCGCTCGCCACTGAGGTGGGCCGGTTCCACGGCGTGCTGCGCGACTTCGCGGCCACCGGCGGCGGGTTGGCCGCCGAACTCCGCGCGGCCGGGCACACGCCGGACGTCGTGGTCGGTGCGCTCTTCTTCCTGCTCGTCGCCGGGCAGGAGACGACCTCACAGTTCCTCACCCTGCTCCTGCACCGGCTGGCCGGCGAACCCGCGGTGCGGGCCGGGCTCCGCACCGGCGAGGTCACGGTGGCCGACGTGGTGGAGGAGGGGCTGCGACTGGAACCGCCCATCGTCACCTGGCGCCGGGTGGCGGCGGCGGACAGCACGCTGGGCGGGACCGCGGTGCCGGCGGGCACCAGCCTCGTACTCTGGCTGGCCCGCTCCGGCCGGGACCCGGCAGTCGTCGAATCGCCGGACGAGTTCCGCCCCGGCCAGCGGGGATCGCGCCGGCACCTGGCGTTCGGGGCGGGCGCGCACCGCTGCGTCGGCGACGTGCTGGCCCGGATGGAGGCGGCCGTTGTGGTGGCCGAGGCCGCGCCGCTGCTCGACGCAACGACCGTGGTCCGCGCGCCGTGGTGTCCCGACAATCTCACCTTCCGGATGCCCGACGCCTTCATCGTCCGTCGCCGGGAGGACAGGATCACCACACCGAGCTGACCGGCTCCTGACATCAACTCGGTAGGTTTCCGGGCGTGTCAGCCACCCCCGCCCGTCGGATCCGTGTCGTCGTCCCACTTCTGGCCCTGCTGGCGCTGAGTCCCTGCGCAGCCAGCCCCGGCCAGACATTCCACGCCCGGCAGATCACCGCGACCCAGCCCAGCCCGTCCGCCCTGCCCCCGACACCGTCGACCTCGCCGTCGCCGACGCAGAAGCCCGTACCCGGGAGCCTGGCCTGGTACCTGTCGCAGGTGCCGGTCTTTCCCGCGGCGCCACCACCGCAACCGGTGCCGCTGCCCACGAACGGTCCGGCCCCGTTCTGGCACCGGCTGCCGACCGAGCAGAAGGTCGCCTTCATCACCATCGACGACGGCGCGCTGGCCCGTCCGCCCGCGGTGATCGACTTCATCCGCGAGGCCCACATCCCGGTCACCATGTTCCTCAACTCGCCGGCGGCGGCGGAACACACCGACTACTTCCGGCAGATCGAGGCGGCGGGTGGGGTCGTCGAGAATCACACCAGCAGGCACGCGTCACTGCCCGGCAGGTCGTACGACTTCCAGAAGCAGGAGATCTGCGGGGCGGCGGACACGTTGGAGACGCTGTTCGGCAAGCGCCCGACACTGTTCCGCCCACCGTTCGGCGATCGTGACGCCACCACTCTGAGGGCCGCGCACGACTGCGGCATGAAGGCCGTCTTCCACTGGACCGAGACCGTGCACAAGGGGGTCGTTCGCTACCAGACCCCGGAGAAGGTGGTGCGGCCCGGCGACGTCCTGCTGATGCACTTCCGGCCGGCGCTCATGGACGACCTTCTCGCGGCGCTGAAGGCCATCCACCGGGCCGGGCTCACACCGGCGCTGCTGGAAGACTACGTACGGTGACCGAACCGCCCTCGGCTTGACGAAAGTCAGGGTCGGGTGGTGCCGTTCGGGCGCAGTGGGGCGGCGGTCCGCACGCCTAGCGTCAACGCATGATCACATTACGTGGGTTGACGAAACGGTTCGGGTCGGCCACCGCGGTCGACGCGCTGACCGTCGACGTCGCACCCGGCCGGGTCACCGGCTTCCTCGGCCCGAACGGCGCCGGCAAGTCCACCACCATGCGGATGATCCTCGGCCTGGACCGCCCCACCGCCGGGCAGGCGTTGATCGGCGGACGGGCGTACCGGGAGCTGCGGCGGCCCCTGCACGAGGTGGGCGCCCTGCTCGACGCCCGAGCCATCCACCCCGCCCGCGCCGGCCGGGCGCACCTGCTGGCCATGGCCCGCAGCAACGGCATCCCGGCGCGCCGGGTGGACGAGGTGCTCGACACCGTCGGGCTGGACGGGCGCGCCGCCGCCAAGCCGGGCCGGACCCTCTCCCTCGGGATGGGCCAGCGGCTCGGCATCGCCGGCGCACTCCTCGGCGACCCGCCGGTGCTGATGTTCGACGAGCCGGTCAACGGCCTCGACCCGGACGGGGTGCGCTGGGTGCGGCAGCTGATGCGCTCGCTGGCCGACCAGGGTCGGACCGTCTTCGTCTCCAGTCACCTGATGAGCGAGATGCAGCTCACCGCCAACCGACTCGTGGTGATCGGCCGGGGACGGCTGCTCGCCGACGCGCCGATCGACGACGTGATCGCGGGCAGCGCCGTCGCCGTCCGGGTCCGCAGTCCACACCCCGACGGGCTGGCCACCCTCGCCGCCCGCCTCACCGCCACCGGCGCCACCGTCGAGCCGGCCGGGCCCGACGAGCTGACCGTCAGCGGCAGCACCGTGGACCGGATCGGTGACCTGGCGTACGAGCTGGGGGTGCGGTTGCACGAGCTGAGCCCGCACGGCGCGTCGCTGGAGCAGGCGTTCATGGAACTGACCGCCGACAGCGTCGAGTACGCCGGCGGCCCGACCGTAAGCGAGGCACGATGAGCACGATCACCATCCCGGACACCCGCCCCGCCCCGGCCGACTTCCGCGGCGCGGTGGCCGCCGAGCGGACCAAGCTGTTCTCGGTGCGGACCACCTGGTGGACGGCGCTGGCCGGGCTGGTGCTGATGGCCGCGAGCGCCGCACAGCTCGCCATCTACGCGGCCAACGACAACACCAACGACGACCCGCTCGACGACCGGGGCATCGTCACCGTCAGCACCGTGCTGATCGACTCGGTCGAGCTGACCCAGTACGCGGTGCTGGCGCTGGGCCTGCTGGCGATCACCGCCGAGTTCACCAGCGGCACCATCCGGACCACCCTGCAGTGCACCCCGTCCCGTGGTCGGGTGCTGCTGGCCAAGGCCGTGGTCACCGGCGCGGTCACCTTCGCCCTCGGGCTGCTGCTCGGCGGTATCGGTGCACTGGCCGCCCGGCCGCTGCTGGGCGAATGGGGCAGCGCACCGGCCGCCGGCACGATCGGCGACATCGTGGCCGTGGCGACGTACCTGGCGCTGGTGGGCGTCCTCGCGCTCGGCCTCGGCGCGGCGCTGCGCAGCGCGGTGCTCACCCTCACCGTGCTCTTCGCCACCCTGATGATCGTGCCGCTGTCGCTCCAGGAACCGGACATCACCGTGCTGAACCGGATCGCCGACGTCTTCCCGGGCGTGGCCGGCGCGCACTTCATGGCCGGCGACACCGAGCCGTACCCGGCCGTGATCGGGCTGCTGCTGCTCGCCGGATGGGCCGGCGCGGCGCTGCTGCTGGGCCGGGCCGCGCTGCGCCGCCGCGACGCCTGAGCGCTGAGCGGGGGCTCCCGGGCCCCCGCTCAGCCGTCGACCAGCCCCGCCTCGTACGCGATGATCGCGGCCTGCACCCGGTTACGGACATCCAGCCGGGTGAAGATGCTGGTCAGGTAGCTCTTCACGGTGCCCTCCACCAGGTGCAGCCGGCGGGCGATCTCCGCGTTGGACAGCCCCGCCCCAACCAGGGCCAGCACCTCCCGCTCCCGCTCGGTCAGCCCCGCCGTCCGGTCCCGCGCGGCGGGCCGGCGGGCCAACCGCCCGGCGCCCAGCTCGATCACCCGGCGGGCCACCCGAGGCGACAGGTACGCCCCGCCCTCGGCGACCGCGTGCACCCCGGCGATCAGCTCGCGCGGGTCGCCGGCCTTGAGCAGGAACCCACTGGCACCGTGCCCGAGCGCCCGGGCCACGTGGTCGTCCTCACCGAAGGTGGTCAACATGAGCGTGGCCGTGTCCGGCGCCACCCGGCGGATCTCGGCGGCGGCGGCCAACCCGTCCAGGCGCGGCATCCGGATGTCCAGCAGCGCCACCCGGGGCCGGTGCGCGCGCACCAGCTCCACGGCCGTCCGCCCGTCGCCGGCCTCGGCAACCACCTCGATGCCCGGGTCGGCGGCGAGGATGGCGCGGACGCCGGCCCGGATCATCGCCTCGTCGTCGGCGAGGACCACCCGAACCGGCGTGGCCGCGAAGGTATCCGTGGTCATCCTGCGATCCGCTCCTTGCTGACCAGCCGGCCATCGGTGAAACAGAGCCGCCAGGTCGGCTCGGCGAGGGGGAAGTTGCCGTCGGTGTAGAACTCGCAACCGACCTTCTCCGCGCCCGTTGGCGGGGTGAGCGCCCGACGGGGCAGATCGGCCAGATCGGAGCGCGCCGTGCCGGGCCGCATCCCGTCGAACGCCGACTCGTCCAGCACCGTGCCGGCCGTGGCGAACGAGTAGTAGACCAGCGACAGGGCCAGCGCGAGCCCCGCCGGGGCGGCGAGCGCGGTCAACAGGCTGCGGCGTACCCGGAGGCGGGCCTCGCGCAGCCGACGCGCGGCGTCGACCGGCCGCTCCACCCCGTCGACCGCACCACCGCCGGTCACCACACCGGGCTCGGCAACCACGGCCGACCACGGCTCGGCGGGAACGACGTCCGCCGCGTCGGCGGACAGCGGCAGCCGGGCCCGTACCGCGAAACCACCGTCCGGGTGCGGACCGGTGTCCAGGACGCCGCCGGCCAGCCGGACGCGCTCGGCGAGGGCGAGCAGACCGCTGCCGGAGGACGGCGGGCTGGGCAGCGGGCCGGCCGGTGGCGGCCCGTTCCGCACCCGCACCTCGATCCCGTCCCCGAAGGGGGCGAGGGTGACGGTGACCGGGGCGCCCGGGGCGTACCGGGCCGCGTTGGTGAGCGCCTCCCGGACCACCCCGTGCGCGGCTGGCCCGGTCATCCCGGGCAGCTCCACGGCACCGGGCGGCGCGTCCAGCCGCACCGCCATCCCGGCCTCCCGAGCCCCGTCCACCAGGTCGGTGACGGTCTCGCCGGCCGGTCGGAGCCCCGCCGGGCCGCCCTCCTCCCGGAGCACCCCGATGATGCCGTGCAGCCGTTCCGTGGCGGCGGCGACGCTGGTCCGCAGCTCCCCCACCGCCGCACGGTGCCCGGGATCGAGGTCGTGGGCGAGCTCCAGCGCGGCGGCGCGCAGCGCGATCAGGCTGAGGTCGTGACCGAGCGAGTCGTGCATCTCCTCGGCGATCCGGGCGCGCTCACGCAACCGGATCCGCTCGGCGGCGCCGCGCTGCTCGCGCGCCAGCGCCTCGGCGTGCCGGCCGCCCGCGTCGGCCAGCTCCTGCTGCTGCCGGCGGTACCGGCCGACCAGCCACGGAAACACCCCGGCGAACAGCAGCACCGACGCGAGCAGGAGCCAGGTGCCCGCCCCGGTGCCGAGCAAACCCAGGTTCAGCGTCGTGCCACCGACCGCGATCACGCCGAACAGCACGGCCGCCGGGGCCGCCCCGGCGCTGCGCCGCCCGGTCAGGTAACTGAACACCGGGATGGCGAACACGAAGTTGCCGTCGACCAGTGACCCGAGCACCACCAGCAGCAGCCCGACCAGCGGCCGACGCCGTCCCAGTGCCACCGCCACGGCCAGCACCGTCAGCCCAGCCAGCAGCAACTCCAGGTTGTGCCGCGAGTGCGGCGGGGTCAGCCTCGCGTACCCGATCGGGGCGGCGAGCACCGCCCAGAGCAGCGCATCCGCCAGACCCTGTCGCCGCACCACCCCCGACGCCCCGTCCGCCAGCCACCTCGCGATCCTCACGGCGGCCACGCTACCCACGCTCGACCTGGGCGGACACTGACGAAAGTGAGGTGTTCAGCCGCTCTCCTCGGCCCAGGCACGCCAGTCGTCGAGCACGCCGTGCAGCGACGGCGTCAGCCAGCCCGGAGCGGAGCGCCGGAACACCCCCGGGTCCATCGCGCCGGCACCGGCGGGCACCGCGCCGAGCAGGTTCGGCACCAGGTCGGTGAGGTTCGTCCAGTGCACCAGCTCCGGCGTGTTCGGCCAGGCGCCGATCACCACGCCGGCGGGCACCGCCCGGCGGTCCAGCGCCTCCAGGGTCAGCGCGGTGTGGTTGAGGGTGCCCAGCCCGGCACGGGCGACCACCACGGCGGGCGCCCCGAGCGACACCGCCAGGTCGGCCATCGTCCACGGCTCACCGGACGGGCGCAGCCCCATCGGCACCAGCAGTCCGCCCGCCCCCTCGACCAGCACCAGGTCGTGCTTGTCGGTCTCGGCACGGACAGCGTCCACGGCGGTGTACAGCTCCAGCGGCGGCAGCTCGGCGACCCGGGCGGCGGCCAGCGGCGCGAGCGGGTCCGGATAGCTGGCCAGGGTGCGACCGGTGAGCGGCGCCGCCAGCCGGTTGACCGCGTCCACGTCGCCGGGCTCACCGCCGGCCGTACCGGTCTGACCCGGTTTGACCACGGCCACCCGCAGCCCGGCGGCCTGCGCGGCGGCGGTGATCGCCGCGGTCACCACCGTCTTGCCGACACCGGTATCGGTACCGGTGACCAGCACCACCCCCTGCCACGCGCTCACAGTGCCAACTCGGTTCGCGACTG
>NZ_JBSFYQ010000022.1:0-110775 GCF_053599855.1 Micromonospora sp. NPDC005161 | reverse complement strand
CTGCGGGGCTCGCAACACCGGCTCACTCCTCGCGCTCACAGTGCCAACTCGGTTCGCGACTGCGGGGCTCGCAACACCGGCTCACTCCTCGCGCTCACGGGGCCATCTCGGTTCGCGACTGCGGGGCTCGCAACACCGGCTCACTCCTCGCGCTCATGGCGCGCACTCGACGATGACGTCCAGTGCCCGCTCGAAGGCCGGCCGGGACACCCCGGCGCTGACGGTGAGGCGCAGCCGGGAGCGGTTGTCCGGGGTCGACGGCGGCCGGAAGCAGCCCACCGCGACACCCCGGTCCCGGCAGTCGGCGGCCCAGGTCGTCGCCGCCTCCGGCCCGGGGGCGGTCACCGAGATCACGGCCGCGTCCGGCGCGGAGACGGTCAACCCGGCCGTACGCAGCCGGTCGACCGCGAGGGCCACCCGCTCGGCCAGCTCGGTACGCAGGTCGTCACCGGCCCGCGCCAGCCGCAGCGCGGCGTGCACCCCGGCGGCGACCGCCGGCGGCAGCGCGGTGTCGAAGATGAACGTGCGGCCGGTCTCGACCAGGTGCCGGACGAACTCGGCCGGGCCGGCGACCACCCCGCCCGCGCCACCGAGCGCCTTGGACAGGGTTGCGGTGACCACCACGTCCGGTTCGCCGGCGAGCCCGGCGGCGGCAACCGCCCCGGCGCCGGCCGGACCGCTCACGCCGAGCGCGTGCGCGTCATCGACCAGCAGCAGCGCGCCGTAGCGGCGGGCCACCGCGTGCAGCCGGGCCAGCGGGGCGAGATCACCGTCGACCGAGAAGACCGACTCGGTGACCACCACCGCCGGGCGGCCCGGGGCCACCGCGAGCGCGGCGGCCACCGCCGTCACGTCGGCGTGGGCGGTGACCACGGTCTCCGCGCCGGAGATCCGGCAGCCGTCGATCAGGGACGCGTGGTTGTGCGCGTCGGAGACGAGCAGCGTGCGGGGTTGGACGAGCGCACGCAACGCACCCAGGTTGGCCAGGTAGCCGGAGGAGAAGACGAGGGACCGGTCGGTGCCCAGCCACTGCGCCAGCTCGTCCTCCAGCGCCTGGTGCGCGTCGGTGGAGCCTCGCACGAGGCGCGACCCGGTGGCCCCCAGCCCGTACGCCGACAGCGCCGCCGCGGCGGCACCGGTGACCTCCGGGTGGGTGGCCAGGCCGAGGTAGTCGTTGCCGGCCAGGTCGATCATGCCGTCGGCGGCGGGACGCGGGTGCAGCCGCCGGGTCAGCCCGGCCTTCGCCCGCAGATCCGCACGGCGGTCGAGCGCCGCCAGCCAGTCCGCCACCGTCACCCCTTCGCCACCGTCCGCGCCGGTCACGCCGACACCCGCCGGGCGAAATTACCACCCGCCACCACCGGCCCGACGGATCCACTCGGTATGCGAGGTCGACCGCACCGAACGTGAGCCTCGCGGCTGGGCCGATGCGACGGCTGCCGCGTACCGCCAGATCCCGACCACGCCGGCCGTCCCGCTCGCCCGGCCGGCGGGCCGTTCCGGCTGACCGGGGGGCCTTGTAGGGTACGAGCCATGCCAGAGATCCTCGACCAGGCCCGTACCCAGGTCCTGGGTGACGGCGTCGGCCTCGACGAGGCCGGCGTCCTCGCCGTGCTGAACCTGCCCGACGAGCACCTGCCCGCCGCCCTCCAGCTCGCGCACGACGTGCGGATGCGGTGGTGTGGTCCGGAGGTCGAGGTCGAGGGAATCGTCTCGCTGAAGACGGGCGGCTGCCCGGAGGACTGCCACTTCTGCTCCCAGTCCGGCCTGTTCACCTCCCCGGTGCGCTCGGTCTGGCTGGACATCCCGTCCCTCGTCGAGGCGGCGAAGCAGACCGCGAAGACCGGGGCGACGGAGTTCTGCATCGTGGCCGCCGTCCGCGGCCCGGACGCCCGGCTGATGAAGCAGATGCGCGAGGGCGTCGCCGCCATCAAGGCCGAGGTCGACATCCAGGTCGCCGCGTCGCTGGGCATGCTCTCCCAGGAGCAGGTCGACGACCTGGTCGACATGGGCGTGCACCGCTACAACCACAACCTGGAGACCTGCCGGTCGTACTTCCCCAACGTGGTCACCACGCACTCCTGGGAGGAGCGCTGGGAGACGCTGCGGATGGTCCGCGACTCCGGCATGGAGGTCTGCTGCGGTGGCATCCTCGGCCTCGGCGAGACCGTCGAGCAGCGGGCGGAGTTCGCCGCGCAGCTCGCCGAACTGAACCCGCACGAGGTGCCGCTGAACTTCCTCAACCCCCGGCCCGGCACCCCGCTGGGTGACCGCCCAGTGGTGGAGGGCAAGGACGCCCTGCGGGCCATCGCCGCGTTCCGGCTGGCCATGCCGCGCACCATCCTGCGGTACGCGGGCGGCCGGGAGATCACCCTCGGTGACCTCGGCACCCGCGATGGTCTGCTCGGCGGGATCAACGCGGTGATCGTCGGCAACTACCTGACCACGCTGGGCCGGCCGGCGACCGCCGACCTGGACCTGCTGGACGAGCTGAAGATGCCGGTCAAGGCCCTCTCCGCCACGCTGTGACGGTCATGACGACGACGGAGCTGTGGTGCGACCGGTGCGGTGAGCCGGTGGCGGCCGGCGGCGCCCACCCGGGCTGCGCGTCGGCCCGCCAGCTGGAGCCGCCCCGGTACTGCCACCGCTGCCGCCGCCGGATGAAGGTGCAGGTGCTGCCGGTCGGCTGGTCCGCGGTCTGCGTCGAGCACGGCGAGATCCGGGACTGAGCCGATGCTGCGGGGGCGGGCGGTGACTCTGCGACCGGCGACGGTCGCGGACGTGCCGGCCCTCGCGGCGATCCGCGCCGATCCTGAGGTGCGCCGGTGGTGGCGGGGCGGCGACGACCTGGCCGAAGCCGTTCGCGCCGACCTGGCGGACGACGAGCTGACCCTGTACGCCATCGAGCACGACGGCCGGGTGATCGGCGCGATCCAGTGGTACGCCGAGCCGGACCCGGACTACCGGCACGCCAGCCTGGACATCTTCCTCGACCCTGCGGTACGCGGCGCCGGGCTCGGCGTGGACGCCATCCGCACCCTGGCCCGACACCTCATCGAGGAGTACGGCCACCACCGGTTCACCATCGACCCGGCGGCGGCGAACAGCGCCGCCATCCGCGCGTACGCCAAGGTCGGTTTCCGGCCGGTGGGTGTGCTGCGCCGCTACGAGCGCGGCGAGGACGGGCGCTGGCACGACGGCCTGCTGATGGACCTGCTCGCCGACGACCTGGTGGAGTGAGCGGCGGCACCACCGCGTCCACCGCCGATGTCCCGATCCGAGGGTCACCGGTCCATCCGGCCGGCCACCGACCACCGGCAGTGCCGGGTTCCACCTGATCAGCGGGCCGACGAGCCCGCCGACCGAGGAGGAACCATGTCCCGATTCCCGTCCTGGCGGGAACCGCTGATCGCGCTCGGCCTGGCCGCCGGGCCGGTCGTGGCGCTCGGCTTCACCCGCTTCGCGTACGCCCTGCTGCTGCCCGCCATGCGCGGCGACCTGCACTGGACGTACGCCCAGGCCGGCGGCCTGAACACCGCGAACGCCGCCGGCTACGTGCTGGGCGCCGGCACGGCCGTGTTCTGGGCCCGCCGGTTCGGCGACCGGGCCGCGTTCCTGGGCACCCTCGCGGTGAGCGCGCTCATCCTGCTGCTCACCGCCGCCACCGCGGACTACCCCGTGCTGGGCCTGCTGCGTTTCGTGGGCGGGGTGACCACGGCGATCACCTTCGTGCTCGGCTCGGCGCTCGCCGCCCGGGTGTCCGCCGGGGGTGGGCAGCGGCGGGCCGCGACGATGGTGGCCCTCTACATGGCCGGGGTCGGCATCGGGGTGGTGCTCTCCGGTCTGCTGGTGCCGGCGGCGCTCGCGGTGGCCGGGGACGCCGGGTGGCGGGTCGGCTGGCTGCTGCTCGGCGGGGCCGCCGTGCTCGCGGTCGTCCCGGCTCTGCTCGCCGTTCGCCGGGTCGCGCCCGTGACCGGGGTCACCCGCGCCGGCCTGCCCCGGGCGGACCTGGCGCGGCTCGCCCCGACCTTCGTCTGGTACGTGCTCTTCGGCGCCGGCTACGTGAGCTACCTGACCTTCGTGATCGCGCTGCTGCGCGACGATGGGCTGCGCACGCCGGGGGTCGCCGCGTTCTTCGTGACGCTCGGCCTCGCGTCCGCGCTGGCCACGCTCACCGTGTGGGGGCGGCTGGTCAGCCGGCTGCCCGGTGGCCGGGCACCGGCGTTGGTGTCCCTGGTGGTGCTGCTCGGCGTGCTGCCGGTGCTGCTGCTGCCCGCCGGGCTGCCCGCGGCACTGCTCTCGGCGGTGGTGTTCGGCAGCGCGTTCATGGCCGGTCCGACGGCGGCCACGGTGCTGGCCCGCCGGGCCCTGCCGGTCGGCGGCTGGACCGCCGGCATCGCCCTGCTGACGGTGGCGTTCTCGCTCGGCCAGGCGGTCGGTCCGCTGGTCTCCGGCGTGCTGTCGGACTCCGGCGGGATCGCGGTCGGCCTCTGGCTGTCGGTGGCGCTGCTCGCCGTCGCCGCGCTGGTCGCCCTGCGGCAGTCTGATCCCGCGCCGGCGGTCGTCCCCGAACCCGAACTCGCCTCCGTCCGGTGATCCCGGTGGTCTCCGGTCGGGGCGCCGGCCGGAGACCACGCCGGTCAGTGGTGGCCGGAGATGCCGGTGGTGCGGAAGCGGGACCGGTAGGCGCCGGGGTTGACACCGACGTACCGCACGAAGATCCGCCGCATCGTCTCCGGCGAACCGAAACCGACTCGCCGGGCCACCACGTCCAGGGTGTCGTCGCCGCGCTCCAGCAGGCCGCGCGCCGCCTCCACCCGGATCCGGTCCAGGTACCCGTCCGGGGTGGTGCCCAGCTCGGCCCGGAACAGCCGGGCCAGGTGCCGGGGGCTCACGCCGCCGAGCGCCGCCATGCCGGCCAGGTCGTACGACCGGGCCGGGTCGCCGACCACCGCGTCCAGCACCCGGCGGAGCACGGCGTTGCGGGTGCTCTCCACGCTGGTCCGGACGCTGAACTGGGACTGCCCGCCCGGGCGTTGCATGAAGACCACCAGGTGCCGGGCGACCGCGCGGGCGATCTCCGGGCCGAGGTCCGCCTCGACCAGCGCCAGCGTGAGGTCGATGCCGGCGGTGATCCCGGCCGAGGTGATGATCCGGCCGTCGGTGATGAAGATCGGATCCGGGTCGACGGTGACCGCCGGGAAGTGCGCGGCGAGCTGGTCGGCCAGGTCCCAGTGGGTGGTCACCCGCCGCCCGTCGAGCAGGCCGGCCGCGGCGAGGGCGAACGCCCCGGCGCAGACCGACGCGGTCCGTCGGGCCCCGGCGGCGAGCCGGCAGATCTGGTCCAGCAGCGCCCGGTCCACGGCCGCCGCCTGCCAGTCGGGCGCGCCCGGCACGACGAGGGTGCCCACCGGCGCGAGGACGTCGGGCAGCGCAACGTCGGCGCCGAGCCGGGCGCCGGCGCTGCTGACCACGTCCCGGCCGTCGGGCGAGGCGAGCACCGACCGGTACGCCCCGCCGTGCTCGTTGGCGACGGTGAGGACCTCCAGTGGACCGGTGACGTCGAGCAGCCGCACCCCGTCGTAGACGACGAACAGCACCGTGTCATCGCGCTTCGGTGCCCGCACGGGTCGAGCCTAGCCAGCCGCCGGCACCCCGGTACGCCATCGGGTGCGACGGCCGGGCCCTCAACCGTCCCAGCACAGGTGCCCTTCGGGCAGCCGGCGGGCGCCTTCGGCCGTCCGGTGCGGGCTGAGCCGCCCGTCCGGCATCAGGTGCGCGACGGGCGTCCCGCGACCGAGCGCCGCGACGTCGGCGATGAGCCGGCGGTGGCAGCGCCACCAGAGGCTCTCGCTGCACATCACCGCGGTGGTCCGCGCGGCCGCGTCGGCCAGCACCTCGTCCAACGCCGCGTCGAACTCCGACGTGCGGGTGTACGCGGCGTACGCCCGGAACGCCGCGACCGTCCACCATGTGTCCGGCTCCGGCTCCCCGGCCGGAACGTGCCGGCGTCCGCCCAGGCGCGGCTCCCAGCGGTAGTCGATGCCGCACTCGGGCAGCCACCGCTCGAGTTCCTCCCGCCGGACGTCCGGGTTGGTGCGGCTGGCCGGGTACCGCCGCACGTCCACGACCAGGGCCACCCCGGCCCCGGTCAGCAGTTCCCCCAGCCGCACCCGGTCGGCTGTCCCGTGCCCGACGGTCAGCAATTCCCGCACAACGCTGGCTTGCCCCGAATCCCGCCGGGTTATCCCTCGTAGCGGTGGGCGTCAGGCGAGGGCGCAGGCGATCCCGTTGACGGTGAAGGCCGTCGGTCGAGGGTTGCTGCCGCTGTGCGTGCCGTTGAAGCCGAAGCTCACCGACGCCCCCGGGGCCACCGTGCCGTTGTAGGAGAGGCTGGTCGCGGTCACCGCCGCGCCGGTCTGGCTGACCGTCGCCGACCAGCCCTGGTTGACGGTCTGCCCGGCGGGGAAGCTGAACCGCATCGTCCACCCGTTGATCGCGGTGGTACCGGTGTTCGTGATCGTCACGGTGGCGGTGAAGCCGGTGTTCCAGTCGCTGGTGACGTACCCCACCGAGCAGGCGCCGGCGACCGGCGGGGGCGCGGTGGTCACCGCGACCGGCGCGGACGCCGCGGAGGTGTTGCCGGCCGCGTCCACTGCCACCACGTGGAACTGGTACGCCGTCGAGGCGGTCAGCCCGGTCACCGCCAGCGTGGTGCCGGTCGACGAGCCGACGAGCGGGTCGGTCGCGCCGGCCTCCCGGTGGACCCGGTACCCCGTGACGCCGACGTTGTCGGTCGACGCCGCCCAGCTCAGGGTGAGCCCCGTGGCGGTGACCGCCGAGGCGACCGGGGCGCCGGGCGGGCTGGGCGCGGTGGTGTCGGCGGTGTCTGCCGGCGGCGTGGTCACGCTGAGCATCGGCGAGGCTGCCGACGAGTTGCCCGCGCCGTCCCGGGCCACGACCGTGAACTGGTACGTCCGCTCCGGCAGCAGCGTCGAGACGGTCAGTGCGGTGCCGGTGACGGGCCGGATCACCACCACGTCGTTGCCGACCAGGAACTCGCGAACCTCGTAGCCGGCCAGCCCGCTACCGCCGCTGTCGGTGGACGCCGCCCAGTTCAGGGTGACCGACCTCGGGGTCAGCTGGGACGCCACCGGCTTACCCGGCACGGTCGGAGCGGTGGTGTCCGGCACGGCCGGCCCCGGCTCGTCGCCCCAGATCCGGGTGCCGCCGGAGTAGAGCGGCACCTTCCGGTTCGGCCCGGCGGTGGCCTGGTACGACGGGTCGTTGGTCGGATCCCAGGTACCGCCCTCCGGCACCCCGATCTTGAACTGGACCTCCATCCGGTGCTGTGACTGCCCGGCCGGGGCGATGGTGTGCCCGGTGCAGTCCACCTCGACGTACCAGATGTCGCCGCTGAGCTGCCGCGCGCTAGTCGGGGACGGGCAGCCCTGGGTGTAGCCCGGGGTGACCTGCACCGGCCCGACGCCGTCCGGGCGGAAGTAGTAGCGGAACCGGGCGTCGGTCAGCGCCCGGGCCGGGTACGCGGACCTGTTGTAGATCATCGTTTTGAGACCGGTCGCCCGGGGCTCGGCCTGCATCACCGTGGTCTCCACGGTCACCTCGTCGAGGTCCGGCGTCTCGGCGACCGGGAAGCCGGCGAGCGGGGTGCCGCCGTACTCGGAGACCAGCCGGACCAGCGCGGAGGTGAAGCCGGCGTTGTAGTCGGTGGCCACCTCGTTCATCACGTAGTCCGACCGGCTGTCGGTGTACGCGTCGTTGGCCGCCGACGGCCCGCCGACCAGCGCGCCGTAGAGGGTGTGCCGGGTTTCGACGGGCACGGTCTGGCTGTCCCACCAGGAGCCGTGCGCGGTGCGGTGGTGCGGGTTGCGCGGCGAGTTGGCGCCGAACCCGATGACGTAGCTGGAGTTGCGCGGGTTGTCGCCGAGCGCGTAGTTGATCTGCCGGACGGCGAAGTCGTGGTAGCGCGCCTTGCGGGTGGTGTCGGTGGTCTTGTCGCTGTAGACCAGCGCGGCGAACGAGGTGTTGGCGGCGTAGCGCAGCGCGCCCCAGGAGTCGAGCACGGCCATGCCGCCCGGCGAGTACGGCACCCGCTGCCCGTCCACGCCGACGGTCCAGTAGTCCAGCCAACGGTTGGCGTCGTCGACGTACTTCTGCTTGCCGGTCAGGTTGGCCAGCAGCACGTACGCCCCGAACTGCTTGTTGTCCCAGGCGATGGTCCACTTGTAGGAGCGGGTGGTGGACTGGTTCTCGGTGCCGAGCTTGTCGTACTCGCTCTCGGCCTTGGCCAGGTAGCTGGCCTCGCCGGTGGCCCGGTGCAGCCAGATCGCGGCCCAGACCAGCTCGTCCTGCCAACCGCTCCACGAGCGGTAGAAGCTCGTCGCGTCGGTGATGCACTCGTGGTAGGACTTCCGCACCGTGTCGGCGAAGGTGTAGAGCTGCCGGGCGTGCCCGACCAGACGGTCGGCGTAGGCCGCGTCGGTGGGCCGGAACACCATCGAGGAGGCGGCCATCGCAGCCGCCGTCTCCCCCGCCAGGTCCGCGCCGCCACAGCTCGCATCGATCTTGTACGCGGGCCGCGCCATCGGCAGCACCTCGGCCGGGCCCCACCACTTGTGGTCGTCGTCGCCCTTGCCGACCTGTCCGTAGAGGACGTTGGCCGACGGGTGCGCCTTGATGAAGTAGTCGTTGACGAAGCGCAGGTTGTTCAGCAGGTGCGGCAGTTGCCCGGAGGCGGTGTAGCCGCTGCGGTATTCCACCGCGCCCCACGCCAGCATGGTGGCGCTGAACGCCATCGGGAAGCCGAACTTCACGTGGTCACCGGCGTCGTACCAGCCGCCGGTGAGGTCCAGCCCGACGTCGGCCCCGTCGGTGAGCGCGCTGTCGCCGCGCCAGGAGACCCGGTTCCAGTCGGGCAGCCGGCCGGACTGCTGCGCCTCGTAGAAGAGCAGCGACTTCTGCAACGCCTCCGCGTAGTCGAAGGCCGGTGCGGCGGACGCGGGCCCGGACGGCGGTGCGGCCACCGCCAGGGCGAGCCCGGTGAGCAGGGCGACGCCGGCGGCGAGCAGTCGCCGTGGCCAGGGTTGGTCGGCGACCGGTGATAGGGACCGGTCCGGGCGGCCGGGCGACGGCCGGGTGGGATGGGGCATGGCGGGCTCCTGTCGGTGGCGGAGTCACCACGGGGATCCACGGAAGCGCTCCCATGGATAGTCGACAATGCAATGTGAGCACTGCGGGTTGGGAAGCCCGCCGGAGCGCGCGGAGCGTCGCGGCGGCGGTACGTGTTACGGCGACACGCGCAGGAAAGCCGCAGAAGTTGGCCCGAATCCTGTTCCTGTCCGGCACGTCGTCCCAGCTCAGGCCGATCGACCGATGTCGCCAAAAGATCCCGTACATGGGATCATGTGCCGTCCCCTCGGCCAATCTCGGAGGAATACTCATGCCACAGCGTCGGCGCCTGGTGCGCGCGGCCGTCTGCACGGCCGCCGCCACGGCCGGTCTCGCTCTCGCCACCCCGGCTTGGGCATCGACCACCGTCACCAATCCCGTCCTGCACCAGGACGGCGAGCACATCCTGGCGGCGGACAACGGCTTCAACCAGGGCTTTGGCAAGTGCGCGGCAGGCCAGCAGGCCGACCAGGACGTCTGGGTCTTCATCTGGCCCGGCAAGGGCGTCGAGAGCGTCGACGCGGTGCGGATCGGCTGGGATACCGACAACAACGGCACCGCCGACACCTACAAGACCCTTGCGGACGGCCACTTCACCACCGACAACGGCGCCAAGAAGGTCTGGTTCGCCACGCCGTCCGGCTGGAAGCTGGAGAGCGGCGAGTCGACCATCCACGGGCAGGTTCCGCAGAACTTCTTCAACCTGACCCACACGTGCGCCGGCACCGGGGGCACCCAGTCCCCGAGCCCCACGCCGTCGAGCTCCGTCTCGCCGTCGACCTCGGCCTCGCCGTCGACCTCGGTCTCCCCGTCGGACTCGGTCTCGCCGTCGGACTCGGTCTCGCCGTCGGACTCGGTCTCCCCGTCCGACTCGACCGCACCCGAGGGCTCCGTCTCGGCCTCGGCCAGCACGGGAGGCGGCGCGGGTGGCACCGACAATGGCGGCGGTCTGCCGCTGACCGGTGTGGCCGTGACCAGCCTCGCGCTGGGCGGCGTCGCCCTGATCGGCGGTGGCGCCCTGCTGATGATGCGGCGCCGTCGCGACCGGATCACCTTCACCAGCTGATCCCGCTCGGCCCCGCGGCCGGCCGCCGGACCCTGTCCGGTGGCCGGCCGCCGTCGTCGGTGGCGGTTGATCCGTTGCGGATGCCGATCCGTACCGACGGGTAACCCGGTCGACGGCGCCTGGAGATAGCTCACATCATCGACGGCAATAAATAGCTGGCAGACTTACCCGCAGTTCAGGCCGGTCAACGCCGCGCGCAACGTCCGACGAGCGCGCCTCGGGGCATCCAGCCAGACAAACGTACTGTTGCTGACCCGCTACCCGGCGCGGGACAGTACCGATCACCAGCGGTGCCATCGACGCCGCCGCTCCCCCGGTCAACCCTGAGGAGAACGCGATGGCACTACGACTCGCCGAGGGCACCGCATGGTCCGACGTACTCGCCCGCGCGGTGGCCGCCACCCCCGAGGCGTTCGGCGCCGAGGTGGACGGTGTCACCACCCTGCACAACCTGGTCGAGGGCGAGTGGCGGGCCGTCGGCCGCCCCGCCCCGGTCCGCACCCCGGTGGACAACACCGTGGTGATCAACCTCCCCCGGCTCGACGCCGACACCGCCCGCGCCGCCGTCGCGCACGCCGCCGCCGCGCACCGGGCCTGGGCCCAGACCCCGCTCGCCGACCGCAAGGCGCGGGTCATCGACGCGCTGGACGCGCTCACCGCCCACCGCGACCTGCTCGCGCTGCTGCTGGTCTGGGAAATCGGCAAGCCGTGGCGGCTGGCCTGCGCCGATGTGGACCGGGCATTGGACGGCGTCCGCTGGTACGCGGGCGAAATCGACCGGATGCTGGCCGACGGCCGCGAGCCGCTACCCGGCCCGGTCAGCAACATCGCCTCGTGGAACTACCCGATGAGCGTCCTCGTGCACGCCGAACTGGTCCAACTACTCGCCGGCAACGCGGTCATCGCCAAGACCCCGTCCCAGGGCGGCGCGGTCTGCCTGACCGTCGCGCACGCGCTGATGCGCCGGGCCGGACTGCCCGCCACGCTGGTCTCCGGCGGCGGCGAGGAACTGTCCGAAGTGCTGGTCCGGGCACCCGAGATCGGCGCGGTGGCGTTCGTCGGCGGGCGCTCCAACGGGGGCAAGGTGGCCGCCGCGCTGCTCGACAGCGACAAACGGCACTTCATCGAGCAGGAGGGCCTGAACGCCTGGGGCATCTGGAACTTCTCCCAGTGGGACATGCTCGCCGCGCACCTCAGGAAGGGCTTCGAGTACGGCAAGCAGCGCTGCACCGCGTACCCCCGGTTCGTCGTACAGCGTGACCTGGTCGACGAGTTCCTCGACATGTACCTGCCGGTGGTCTCCTCGATCCGATTCGGGCATCCCCTCGCGGTCGAGGAGACCTGGCGGCCCGGCGACCCGCTACCCGAGCTGGACTTCGGGCCGCTGATCAGCGCCGCCAAGGCCGAGGAACTGCGCCGGAAGGTCGACGAGGCGGTCCGCGGCGGCGCGGTGCCGCTGCACCGGGGCAAGCTGACCGGCGCGCCGTTCCTGCCCGGGCAGGACACCTCGGCGTACGTGGCGCCGTCGGTGCTGCTCGCCCCGCCCGGACGGTCCCGGCTGATGCACGCCGAACCGTTCGGGCCGGTCGACACGATCGTCGTGGTGGACACCACCGACGAGTTGCTGGCCGCCATGAACGCCTCCAACGGCGCACTCGTCGCGTCGCTGGCCTGCGACGACACCGACGAGGCCGGCAAGCTCGCGGTGGACCTCCAGGCGTTCAAGGTGGGCATCAACAAGCCGCGCTCGCGGGGCGATCGCGACGAGCCGTTCGGCGGGCGGGGCGCCTCCTGGAAGGGCGCGTTCGTCGGCGGTGACCTCCTCGTGCAGGCCGTCACCGTCGGCGGCGACAGCCGGCTCTACGGCAATTTCCCCGACTACAGCAGCTACCCCACCACCTGACCGAGATGTAAGGAAGGGCCCCTTGTTAACGCCTGATGCATAGCAAGGGGCCCCTCTTAACACCGGGCCTGGCGGCGTACCGTAAAGAGATGGCGATCATCGCGCAGCTTTCCCTGGGCGTGTCCGACGCCGACCGGGCGGGAACGTTCTGGGCCGCGGCCCTCGGCTACCGTCGCCGGGCGCCCCGATTCGAGGGCGATGACTGGATCGTGCTGGAGCCGCCGCCCGGGGCGCCGGGCTTGGCCATCGCGATGGACCTCAGCGAGAGCCCGGTGCAGGAGTTCCCTCGGTTCCACATGGACCTCGACGCCGACGAGCGCAGCCTCGACGAGGAACTCGACCGGCTGCTCGCCCTCGGCGCCCAGGTGGTGGACTGGCGGCACTACCCCACCGACCCGCACCCGACCGAGCCGCCGTACGTGGTGCTCGCCGACCCCGAGGGCAACCGGTTCTGCGTGTGCGGCCAGCACGAACCGCCCGCGCGTTGACACGTCCGCGCTCCGTCCCCGGGTGAACCTCCGCGAGCTGCCTCGTCGTTAACAAGGGGCCCTTCCTATGCACCAGGCGTTAAGAAGGTGCCCTTCCTTTCCGAGGTGAGCGGGACGGTGAGGCTGAGCAGGGTGCCGTCGCGCTCGGTGGAGCTGGGCCGGTTCAGCCGGCGCAGGGTGCGCAGCATCGGGGTGTTCTCGGCCTGTACGTGCAGCACCAGCGCCGCGTACCCGGCCTGGTCGGCGTGCCGGGCCAGCCGGCGCAGCAACACCGAGCCGAGCCCGCGCCACTGCCAGTCGTCACGCACCAGCAGCGCCACCTCGGCCTCGTCGCCCTCACCGAGCAGGTTCGCCATCGCGACCACCGACTCCGCGTCGTCGTCGTGGGTGGCCGTGGCGAGCAGGGTCAGCCCTCGGCTCGGCTCCAGCAGCCTGCGCAACCGGGCCTGCTGCGGCAGCGCCGCCCCGCTCAGGTAGCGCCGTTGCCGGGTGCGTGGCGAGCACCCCTCGTGCAGCTCCAGCACGCCGGGCAGGTCGTGCGCGCAGGCCGGTCGGACGGCCAACTCGGCGCCGTCGGGCAGCACCACGGTGACCTGTTCGGCGGCCCGGCGCGCCACGGTGGCGGCCAGCTCGACCAGGGCCTGCGCCCGGGCGTACTCCGCCGGAGTGAAGGCCGGCGCGGCCCGGCGCAGCGCGAACGAGCCGCCCGCCGGGTCCGCCAGCAGCATCCTGGTGCCGATGATCCCCCGGTCGACGCCGGTCGACGCGGGTCGCCAGCTGACCGAGTCGGCGCCGAGCAGGGTGGACAGCGCCTCGCCCGTCGCGTCCGGGTCGCGCACCAGCCGGTTGGCAAGCCCGAGAACCCGGGTGGGCTGGTCGGCCAGGCCGCGCGCCTCGCTGCGCGCCACCCAGCAGTCCCGGCCCCGCCCCCGCTCGACGGCGGCGAGCAACTCGGCCTCGTCGAGCGCGTCCGGCGCGTCGACGAGGAAGTCGTCCACCGCGCCGTGCTCGGTGGGTTGCACCTGCACGGTGAGGATGTTGACTCCGCGCAGCGCGAGGCTCGCCGTGAGGACCGACAAGTAACCCGGCCGGTCGTCCACGGTCGCTCGGATCCGCCACAACGTCATGGTTGGCTCCATAAGATTGTTGATGTTCGGGATCGATGTCTCGGATGCCCGGAGCGGTGGGGTGTGGCTGATGGTTGCTTGCCCGTGGTGGTTCCGAGGGAGTAGCCGCCCTGCCGTTCTGCGATGGCCTGGCTGCTGATTGAAATCTGCGTTGTGGTCGCTGTTTATGGAGCTGCCGGCAGTGCCGTCGACGGGGTCACGCTCGATTGGGGAGGTTCGGGCCGGTGAAGGTCCGTGAGCAGATCTGGGTCGGTATCGACGTCGGCAAGGCGCATCACCATGCGTGTGCGGTCGACGGGACCGGGAAGGTGGTGTTCAGTAAGCGGCTGGCCAACGGCCAGGCCGAGATTGAGGCGTTGATCGCCCGGGCGTGCAAGGCTGCCGGGCAGGTGCGGTGGGCCTTGGATATGACCTCGGGGACCGCGGGTCTGCTGCTCGCGGTGCTGCGCCAGGCCGGCGCGATGGTGGTGTATGTGCCCGGCCGGCTGGTCAACCGGATGGCCGGCGCGTTCGCCGGGGAAGGCAAGAGCGACGCCAAGGACGCGTTCACCATCGCCGAGACAGCCCGGCTGCGCCACGACCTGACCGTGGTCACCAGCCCGGACCGGACCATCGCCGAACTGCAGGTCCTGACCGCCCGGCGGGAGGACCTGATGGGTGACTGGGTCCGTGGGGTCAACCGTCTGCGGGACCTGCTCGCGTCGATCTTCCCCGCGTTGGAAGCAGCGTTTGACTATTCGGCCCGCTCGCCGTTGGTCTTGCTGACCGGTTTCCAGACCACCGCCGGTATCCGCGAGGCCGGCGCCGACGCGGTGGCCGAGCATCTGCGGGCGGGCGGCGCCTGGGCCAAAGGCATCCCGGCCATGGTCGACAAGGCTCTGGCCGCAGCGGCCGCGCAGACGATCGCGTTGCCCACCGAGCAGGCGGTGGCGCCGCTGATCGCTCGTCTCGCCACGCAGCTGCTCGACCTGGACCGCGAGATCAAGGACCTGGACAAGCACATCACCGCCACGTTCGAACAGCACCCACACGCGGCCAGGATCACCAGCGTGAACGGGTTCGGGCCGATCCTCGGGGCCCAACTGCTCGCCGACACCGGCGGCGACCCGCAAGCCACGTTCGGCAGCTCGTCGCGGCTGGCCGCCTACGCCGGCCTTGCCCCGGTGCCCCGTGACTCCGGACGCGTGCGCGGCAACCTGCACCGACCCAAGCGTTACCACCGCGGCCTGCGCCGCGTGTTCTACCTCGCCGCCTTGTCGGCGATCAAACCCGAAGGCCCGTCGCAAGTCTTCTACCGGCGTAAACGCGCGGAGGGCAAGCTTCACACCCAAGCCCTGATCGCCCTGGCCCGCCGCCTGATCGACGTCGTCTGGGCACTGCTGCGCGACGGCCGGGAGTTTCATCCCTCACCACCGCTGACTGCGTCTACGGCTTGACTCGGTCATTGAAACTCCCTTCCCCGGTACGAGCCTCGTCCCGGGCTGTTGCCACCCGGTTGCTCGCCGGTGACGGCTCGGGAACTCCTCGGGCCACCGCTCAGGGGCCGGCGATCAACGGGGGCGCGCCGACCAGGTCCAGCCGGTCGCCGAGGATCACCGCGCTGGCCCGGACGAGCTGGGTGAGCCGGTCTACCTCGGTGCTGTGGAACGCGGCGGCGGAGAGGGTCTCGCTCTGCTCGCGGGCCACCACCAGGACCAGGCCGGCCCGCCCGAACGGCGCGATCGCGTGGTGGGTTCCGTCGGGGGTGGTCATCGACCGGCCGCGCAGCGGGGTCACCTCCGGCAGTCGCGGCGGTACGGGGGCCCGCCAGCTGGCGTGCCCGATGGTCGCCCCACCGGTGCCTCCGGCCCGCGAGGCCCAGTCCACCGGCACCACGGCGGCGACGGCCCAGTCGGCCGCCAGCAGCCCGGGTACCGCGTCGACCAGCGTGGCCAGCCCGTCGGCCGGGTTCGCGGCGACCTGGGCCAGCAGCTCGGCGTCCTGACCGGTGGTGGTGGGCGCGCCGATCGCCCGCCACACGCCGTCGACCCGTACGCCCGGGATCGCCGCGAGCCCGGCCAGCAGCCGCTCCACCCGGGCCGCGCCCGGCCAGACGACCGTGAAGTCGTCCACCGCGCGCCCGCCGAGCCGCTCCAGGACGACCACCTGGACGATGTCCGCGCCGGACACGCCCAACGTGCGGGCGACCTGGCCGAGGGTGCCCGGACGGTCCGGCAGGGTGACCCGAACTCGCAGCAACATGTCTGTCCCTCCGCTCGGCAGGCCGGCGGCGGCCGGCTGGTCACAGCCTGGGCGTTGACCATTTCGTCCCTGTTGCAGAGGCATGTCCCGAGGGGAAAATCTGACCTTGACAACGTGAGCGGGCTGCCATCAACTAGTCGGATGACCGATCCGGCCGTCGATGCGCTCCGGCCGGGGGCCCTTCCGGCGTCCCCCGCCGGTCTGGACCTGGACCGGCTCGCCGGCTATCTGGCGGAGCACCACCCCGAGCTGGCCGTCGGGCCGCTGCGGGCACAGCTGATCGCGGGCGGCAAGTCCAACCTCACCTACCTGCTGAGCCTCGGCGACCGCGAGGTCGTGCTGCGCCGGCCACCGCTGGGGCACGTGCTGGCGACCGCGCACGACATGGGCCGCGAGTTCCGGGTCATCTCGGCGCTGGCGCCGACCGAGGTGCCGGTGCCGGGTGCACTGCTGCTCTGCACCGAGCCGGAGGTGATCGGCGCGCCGTTCTACCTGATGGAGCGGATGCCCGGCGAGGTGTTCCGCACCCGCCGGCAGACCGATCCGCTGGGCGACGAGCGACGCCGCGCGCTGGCCATGGCAATGATGGACACTCTCGCGGCGCTGCACACCGTCGAACCGGCGGCGGTCGGGTTGGGCGACTTCGGCCGCCCGGAGGGCTACCTGGCCCGGCAGGTCCGCCGGTGGGCCGGGCAGCTCGACCGCTCACGCAGCCGCCCGCTGCCGGGCATCGACGAGTTGCGGGACCTGCTCGCCACCACCGCGCCGGAGGGCGCGAACGCCGGCCGCATCGTGCACGGCGACTACCGCCTGGACAATCTCCTCGCCTCGGCCGACCCGGTCGCCGTGCACGCGGTGCTGGACTGGGAGATGGCCACCCTCGGTGACCCGCTGGCCGACCTGGGGCTGCTGTTGACGTACTGGGACGTGCTGGGCGACAGCGAGACGGCCGCCGGCAACCCGGTGGCCGACGGGCTCGGCCCGCGTGCCGGCTTCCCCACCGGCGCCGAGCTGATCGACCGGTACGCGGGGCGCAGCGACGTCGACGTCGGGCCGCTGCACTGGCACGTGGCGCTCGGCTGTTTCAAGCTCGCGGTCATCTGCGAGGGCATCCACTACCGCCACTCGCTCGGGCAGACGCTCGGCGAGGGCTTCGACCGGATCGGCGAGATGGTGGCACCGCTGGTCGCGCACGGGCTGACCGCCGCCAGGGAGCGGTGATGGACTTCTCGTACGACACCCGGACCGAGGAGCTGCGCGACGAGCTGACCCGGTTCCTGACCGAGCACGTCTATCCGGCCGAGGCGGTGCACGCCGAGCAGGTGGCCGCCGGCAACCCGTGGTCGCGTACCCCGGTGCTGGCCGAGCTGAAGGCGGAGGCCCGCAAACGCGGCCTGTGGAACCTCTTCCTGCCCGACCCGCGCTACGGCGCCGGCCTGACCAATCTCCAGTACGCTCCGCTCGCCGAGCTGACCGGGCGCAGCCCGCACCTGGCGCCGGAGGCGGTCAACTGCGCGGCGCCGGACACCGGCAACATGGAGCTGCTGGCCGAGTTCGGTTCGCAGGCGCAGCGGGAACGCTGGCTGATGCCGTTGCTGGAAGGCGAGATCCGGTCCGCGTTCTGCATGACCGAGCCGGACGTCGCGTCCTCCGACGCCACCAACATCGCCACCCGGATCGTCCGCGACGGCGACGAGTACGTCATCAACGGCCGCAAGTGGTGGTCGTCCGGTGCGATGGACCCGCGCTGCGAGATCTTCATCGTGATGGGCAAGACCGACCCCGGCGCCGACCGGCACCGCCAGCAGAGCATGGTGCTGGTCCCCCGGGACGCCCCGGGCGTGACCGTGCGCCGGGGCATGACCGTCTTCGGCTACACCGACGGTTCACACGGCGGGCACGCCGAGATCGACTTCACCGACGTCCGGGTGCCGGCGGAGAACCTGATCGGCGCCGAGGGCACCGGCTTCGCCATCGCCCAGGCCCGGCTGGGTCCGGGCCGGATCCACCACTGCATGCGGCTCATCGGGATGGCCGAGCGGGCGTTGGAGCTGCTCTGCCGGCGGGCGAACGAGCGCGTCGCGTTCGGCCGGCCGCTGGCCGAGCAGGGCGTCGTCCGGGAGTGGATCGCCGAGTCGCGGGTGCGCATCGAGCAGTCCCGACTGCTGGTGCTCAAGACGGCCTGGCTGATGGACACCGTCGGCAACAAGGGCGCGCACACCGAGATCCAGGCGATCAAGATCGGCACCCCGGCGATGGCGGAGTGGGTGATCGACAAGGCCATCCAGGGGTACGGCGGCGCTGGCGTCAGCCAGGACACCCCGCTGGCCGCCTTGTGGGCGCAGACCCGCACCCTGCGCCTCGCCGACGGCCCCGACGAGGTCCACCGCTCCTCCCTCGCCAAGCGCGAACTCCGCCGCTGGACCCCCACCCCCGCCTGACGGCGCACCGCGCACCGCGCACCGCGCACCGCGAGATCGTGGCGGTGGCCGTGGGCCGGGACCGGACTGGGCCCGGCGGGGACGGGGCCCAGGGCTAGGCGGAGGTGCGGTGGATCAGTTGGGTGTCCAGGAGGATGTGGGGGGCGGGGAGGTCGTCGCCGCGGATCCGGGCGACCAGCAGCCGGGCCATCTGCCGGCCCATCTCCTCCACCGGCTGGAAGACGGTGGTCAGTGGCGGGTCCGCCTGCCGGGCGATCGGCGCGTCGTCGAACCCGACCACCGCGACGTCCTCGGGCACCCGCCGGCCGGCCTCGCGCAGCGTCCGTAGCGCGCCGAACGCCATCAGGTCGGACGCGACGAAGACCGCGTCCAGGTCCGGGCAGGCGTCCAACAGCCGGCGCATGCCGGCCGCGCCGCTGCCCTCGCTGAAGTCGCCGTACGCGATCAGGTCGGGGTTGACGCCGGTCCCGCTGGCCTTGACCGCCTCGGTGTAGCCGGCCAGCCGGGCCAGGCCGGCGCCCATGTCTTGCGGGCCGGCGATGGTGGCGATGCGTCGCCGCCCCCGGCCGGCCAGGTACTCCACCGCCTGCCGGGCGCCGCCCACGTTGTCCACGTCGACGAACCAGGCCGGCTGGGCGCCGGGTTGCAGCATCCGGGCCGGCCGACCGCCGAGCACGGCGGGCAGCCCGCGCTCCTCCAGCAGGGTCGGCAGCGGGTCGGAGTCGTGCAACGACAGCAGCAGGACGCCGTCGACGTGCTGGTTGGTCAGGTGGTGCTCGACCCGCTCCCGCTCCACCGCCGACTGGGCCATGGCCAGCCAGAGCTGCATCGGGGTCTCCAGCAGGGCGGAGCTGATCCCCCGCACGATGCCGGCGAAGAACGGCTCGGTGAAGACCCGTTCGCCGGATTCGGACACCACCAGCGCGACGGAGTCGGTCCGCTGGGTGACGAGCGCGCGGGCGGCTCGGTTCGGCACGTACCCCAGCTCGGCGATGGCCTGCTGGACCGCGGCCCGGGCCTCCGGGCTGACCTGGGGCGAGCCGTTGACCACGCGGGAGACCGTGCCCCGACCGACGCCGGCGCGCGCCGCGACCGCGTCGAGGGTCGGGCGCCCGAGCGACCGGGTGCGCTGCGTTGTCATCGTCTGCTCCTCCGACGGCGGGCGGGCCCGGTGCCACCTGTGGGACGTGGACACCGGGACCGCCCTGATGGCTGGCCCGAGCCTATTGTGCGGCCAGACCGTTGCGTCGGATCACCGAGGCGTACCACCTGGCACTGGACTTGGGGATGCGGACCTGGGTTTCGTAGTCGACGTGGATCATGCCGAACCGCTTGGTGTAACCCCAGGCCCATTCGAAATTATCCATCAGCGACCAGGCGAAGTATCCCCGCAGGGGCACCCCGGCGTTGATCGCCTCGTGCGCGGCGCGCAGGTGGGCGTCGAAGTAGGCGAGCCGGTCGACGTCGTCGACCTCCCCGTCGACCACCGTGTCGACGAACGCCGAGCCGTTCTCGGTGACGTAGAGCGGCAGGTCGGTGTACTCGTCGTGCACCCGGCGCAGCGTCTCGACCAGGCCGGGGGCGTCGATTTCCCAGTTCATGTCGGTGACCGGGACGCCCCGGGTGACGAACCGGACGTCCTCGCTGCCCGGCCAGCAGGAGGGCGCCCGCCAGTACGGCTCCGGCTCGGCTCCCTCGACCGGGGCGGCGACCACGTGCCGGCTGTAGTAGTTGATTCCGACCAGGTCCAGCGGCGCGGAGATGGTGGCAAGGTCACCATCGCGTACGTGATCGAAGTCGGTCACCGCGCTCAGGTCGGCCACGAGGTCCTCCGGGTACGACCCGCGCAGCAGCGGGTCGAGGAAGAACCGGTTGGCCAGCCCGTCGATCCGCCGGGCGGCGTCGACGTCGCCGGGCGCGTCGCTGGCCGGGTCGACGGGGTAGAGGTTGACGGTCACCCCCACCTCGGAGCCGGGCCGGGCGGCCCGCAGCGCCTGCACGGCCAGGCCGTGCCCGAGCATCAGGTGGTGCCCGGCGCGGACCGCGTCCGCTCCGTTGGACCGGCCGGGGGCGTGCACCCCGGAGCCGTAGCCGAGGAACGCCGAGCACCACGGCTCGTTCAGCGTGGTCCAGTAGCGCACCCGGTCGCCGAGCGCGTCGGCGACCAGCGTGGTGTAGTCGGCGAAGCGGGCGGCGGTGTCCCGGGCCGGCCAGCCCCCGGCGTCCTCCAGCGGCTGCGGCAGGTCCCAGTGGTAGAGGGTGAGCCACGGCTCGATCCCGTGCGCCAGCAGCTCGTCGACGAGCCGGCGGTAGAAGTCCAGGCCCTGCGGGTTGGCCGCGCCGGCGCCGCCGCGCTGCACCCGGGGCCAGGAGACCGAGAAACGGTACGACTTCAGCCCCAGCTCCGCCATCAGCGCGACGTCGCCGCCGAGCCGGTGGTAGTGGTCGCAGGCCACGTCGCCGGTGTGCCCGGCGACCACCCGGCCGTCGGTGTGGCTGAAGGTGTCCCAGATCGACGGGGTACGGCCGTCCTCGGCCGCCGCCCCCTCGATCTGGTAGGCCGCGGTCGCGGCCCCCCACAGGAAGCCGGGCGGAAAGGTCAGCCCGGGGCGCTCGTCGAGGACGCCGACGGCGGGCGGGCTGGCGGGGTTGCTCACGACTTGACGGCACCTTCCATGATCCCGCCGATGATCTGGCGGCCGAACACGATGAACACGATGACCAGCGGAACGGTACCGATGGCCGTGGCGGCGAACACCTGGGAGTAGTCGGTGTAGTAGGCGTACGAGAGGAAGGAGAGCGAGACCTGCAGGGTCGGGTTCTCCGGGGTGAGGATGGCGTACGGCCAGAGGAACGAGTTCCAGGTCTCCATGAAGGTCAGCAGACCGAGGACGCCGGCGGCGGGGCGCAGCGCGGGCAGCACGATGCTCCAGTAGATCCGGAACGTGCTCGCCCCGTCGACGCGGCCAGCCTCGATGAGCTCGTCGGAGATCGCCTGGCTGGCGTACTGCCGCATCATGAACACGCCGAAGGCGCTGACCAGGAACGGCACGGTGACCGCGTAGAGGGTGTCGTACCACCCCAGGTCCTGCATCATGCCCCAGAGCGGGATGAGGCCCATCTGGGTCGGGATCATCATGGTGACGATGATCGCCAGCAGGAGAGCGTTGCTGCCCCGGAACCGCAGTTTGGCGAAGGCGAACCCGGCCAGCGACCCGGTGAGCACCACCGACAGGGTGACCACCGAGGAGACGATGATCGAGTTCATCATGCCGGTGAGGAAGTTGGCGGCGTCGTTGTCGAGCACCCGTCCGAAGTTGTCACCGAACGCTCCGCCGGGGGTCAGCGGCGGCGGCACGTCGTTGATGGAGTCCAGGCTGCGACTGCCGATCACCATCATGTAGTAGAACGGGTAGATCGACAGCAGCGCCGCGAGGACGAGCGCCATGTAGGTCAGCGGGCTGGTGCGCCACAGGCGCTGGGAAGCCGAGATCATCGATCTCTCCTCACTTCGCCGAGCGGCGGACGAGTAGGAAGTTGAACACCGACACCACAACGATGATCATGAAGATGGCCCAGGCGACCGCGGCTCCGTAGCCGGCGGTGTTCAGGTTCACGATCCCCATCTCGTACATGTACATGGCCAGCGTCTGGAACTCCCGCTGGTTGCCGCCGATGATGTTGCCGTTGCCGAAGAGCAGGGGCTCGGTGAAGAGCTGCATGCCGCCGATCGTGGACAGGATGACCACGAAGATGAAGGTGGGCTTGAGCATCGGCAGGGTGATCTGCCAGAACTGCCGCCACTGGCTGGCGCCGTCGATCGCCGCGGCCTCGTAGAGGTCCTTCGGGATCGCCTGCATGCCGGCGAGCAGGATCAGGGTGTTGTACCCGGTCCACCGCCAGTTGACCATGGAGGAGATGGCCATCCAGGAACTCCACCGGTGCCCGTCCCAGTCGACCGCGTCGACACCGACGAAGCTGAGCAGCCAGTTGAACAGGCCGAACTCCCGCTGGAACAACATCCCGAAGACGATCGCGACCGCAGCCACCGACACCACGTTCGGCATGAAGATGGCCATCCGGAAGAAGGTCTTGGCGCGCAGGAAGGTCCGGTTGAGCAGGTTCGCCAGGAAGAGGGCGAGCAACAGCTGCGGGATGGTCGACAGGGCAAAGATGCCGAACGTGTTGACCAGCGCGTTCCAGAAGTACTCGTCGGACGCCAGCCGAGTGTAGTTGTCGAAGCCGATGAACGAGCGGTCGCCGATCATGTCCCAGTCGTGCAGCGACATCCAGGCGGTACGCAACATCGGGTACAACCCGAACGCGCCGAAGATCAGGAAGAAGGGGGCGATGTAGAGGTACGGCGAGTACTTGACATCGAGGCGGTTGAGAAACCTTCCCCGGCTACGTCGGGAAGAGACGTCGGGAGAAGGCGGTGCTGCTGGCGACGGCGGTGCCGTCGTGGCCGACAGGCTCATGCGAATTTCCTTTTCCGGCGAGGCCCGGGGGCCCTCGCGCAGGGAGCTACGCGGAGGGGACCGGCCGGTGGCGTCCGGGTACTCCCGAACGCCACCGGCAGGGAATCACTCAGAAGGCACCCTGAGTCTTTGCGTCCTTCGTGAACTGCTCCCAGGCCTTCGCCTTGTCGGCCTGCCCGTTCTCGAACGCCCGCAGGGCCGGCTCGAGCGCGTTCTCCTTCACCGCCTGGTGCTTCGGACCCAGGTGGATCGGCTGGATCTTGGCGACGCTCTCCCCGAAGATCTTGCCGGTCGGCGCGTTGCTGAAGTACTCGTTGGTGTAGCTGAGGAACGCGTCGTTCTTCAGCGCCTCCAGGTTGGTGGGCAGCGGGCCCTTGAGCTTGAAGGCGTCCACCTGGCTCTTCGCGTTGGTCAGGTACTCAGCGAGCTTCGCCGCCTCCTTCGGGTACTTGCTCTGCTCCGGAACCGCGAGCCACGAGCCGCCCCAGTTACCGCCGCCACCCGGCACGGCCGCGACATCCCACTTGCCCTTGTTGGCCGCACCGGAGTTGTCCGAGACGATGCCGAGCATCCAGGACGGGCAGAAGGTGGCCGCGAAGGTGCCGTGCTTGAAGCCACCCGACCACTCCGGCGACCAGGTCTGCGCCTTGGCGGAGATGTCCGCCATCGAGGTGGCGGTGTCCCAGGCGTTCTTCACCGCGGGGCTGGTGTCCGCGATGATGTTGTCGTCCTTGTCGTAGAACAGATCACCGTTGCCCTGGAAGAGCACGCCGTTGGAGACGGCGGTGATCGAGTCGATGAACGCCTTGCCGCCGCTGCCCTGCTTGTACTTCAGGCCGGCCTCGTGGAAGCCCTTCCAGTCCGTCCAGAGCGCCGACACCTGGTCGCGCTCGGTGGGCAGGCCGGCCGCCTGGAACAGGTCCTTGCGGTAGCAGACCGCGAGGCTGCCGACGTCGGTCGGCAGGCCGATCAGCCGGCCGTCCGATGCCTTGCCCAGCTCCCACTTCCAGGGCAGGTACTCCTTGGAGTGGTCGGCGACCAGCGGCGTGAGGTCGGCCCAGTTGCGCGGGTTGGGCTTGAACTCGTTGAGGATGCCCTCTTCCAGGGCGGTGACGTCCGCCGCGCCCTTGCCGGTGGCCAGGTAGCGGACCAGCTTCGGCCGGTACTCACCGAGCTGGGCGGTCTTGCGCAGCTCGACCTTGATTCCGGTGTCCTTCTCGTACTGCTTGACGATCTCGTCGTAGCCGAACTCGCCGAAGGTGTCGACGACCAGCTTGGCCGGCTTCTCGCCGGCCGCCGGCTCGTCGTCGTTGCCGCAGGCTGCGAGACCGCCGATTGCGGTGATCGCGGCCAGGGCAGCGGCCGCCAGGCGGGTACGCCGCGTGGTGACACTCATTCGCTGACCCCTCTTTCCGGTGGTGAGGCTGGGTGGTTTGTGGTGGGGGGTGCTTGCCGCGCCGGGTCGGCGCCGGCGGTGCCGGCGGCCGGATGGAGGAGCGTGGGTGACCCGCGCCACCTCCGGGAGCGCTCCCATGAGATTGCCGGCGGGTAACGGGGGTGTCAATAGGGCGATGGGAGCGTTCCCAGATCGTTACCGCCATCGACCCCGGTGGCAGGTCATCCGAAAACGCGTAAATCCCGGCACCTCGGCCGGCGACTCACCACGGTTGCCCACTGCGGCGGGCGACGCGGGGTCAGCAGAAGCGGCGCAGCAGAGTGCCGGCGCGGTCGACGTCGAAGCGCGCCGGGTCGAATGTGGAGCCCGCCCAGTCGAGCAGCAGGGCGTGCGCCGGGTCGGCGACGTCGGCCGGACCGCCCTGATCGCCCAGCGCCACCAGCAGCGCCCGGTAGCCCGACGGGCCGCCGATGCCCTCCGGCGGGCAGGCCCGCTCGCCGTCCAGGCAGACCGGGTACCGCTCCTCCGGGTCGGCGGTCAGCGCGTCCTCGACCACCAGGTCGTGCTCCCACCAGTCGCCGAAGTCGTAGGTGTAGGAGAACCGGCTGCCCTTGCCGAGCACCGCGTCGAGCCGCACGTCCAGCTCGTCGTGCAGCGCCAGCTCGCCGTCCGGGTCGGGCTCGCCGTACTGCACCGCGTCGATCTCGAACGAGTGCAGGTGGCAGTCCCGCCAACCCATCGCGTGCTGCACCACCCGGTGCAGCCGATCCAGCGTGTAGCCGGCCGGAACGAGCACCCGGCGCCAGACCGGCGGACGGACGCCGGCGAGGGACATCTTCAGCTGGAAGATCTGACGCGGCATGCTGTCCTGTCCTCCCGCGGCTTAGGCTGCCAGCATGATCTGCCGAGCGTGCCGGGCCCGGCGACACGACGACTGCCCGGGCCGGAACTGGTGCGACTGCCAGCACCGTACCGCCCGACCGACCCCTCCGGTCACCGGTCCGGCCAGCGAATGACCGTCGGAATCCCGATCCGGCGGCTCTGGCCCGAGCCGTCGGCGCCGCCGCTGGACGACGCCGGGCTCACCACGCTCTACGGCCGCGCCGACCAGCCCCGCCTGCGAGTCAACTTCGTGGCCAGCCTGGACGGCGCGGTCACCGTGGACGGCTACTCCGCCGGGCTCTCCGGCGAGCCGGACAAGCGGGTGTTCGGCCTGCTGCGGATGCTCTGCGACGCGCTGGTGGTGGCCGCCGGCACACTGCGCCACGAGGGCTACCGGGCGGTCCGGCTCGACGAGCGCCGCCGCGCCTGGCGCCGCGAGCACGGGCTGGCCGAGTACCCGACGCTGGTCGTCGTCTCCGGTTCGCTCGACCTCGACCCGGCGCAGGCCGCGTTCGCCGACGGCCCGGTCCGCCCGGTGGTGCTCACCCACGCCGGCGCCGAACCGCCGCCCGGGCTGACCGACGTCGCCGACGTGCTGCGCTGCGGCACCGACCGGGTCGACCTGGCCGCCGGCCTCGACGAGCTGCACAAGCGTGGGCTGACCCAGCTGCTCTGTGAGGGCGGCCCGCAGCTGTTCGGCGCGCTCACCGCCGCCGACCTGGTGGACGAGCTGTGTCTCACCGTCGCGCCGTTGCTCGCCGGGCCGGGCCCGGGCCGGATCATCGCCGGCGACGCCGCGCCACCCCGGCAGCTGCCGCTGCGGCACGTGCTCGCCGCCGACGACGGCGTCCTCATGCTCCGCCACGCCCGCGAGTGAACCCCGGGTCGGCAACGGCCCGTCGCTGACCCGGCACCCAGCGTCGCGTGCCTGACTGGCGATGGTGTCGTCCGCCGCGTCGCGTGGCAACCTGTCGTACTCCTCGGGCAGGATGCACCTCATGCGCGCCGACCGTGATGCCCGACCGACCCGAGTCGCCCGATGACCGACGCCGGCCTCGACACCCCGGGCGAGCCGGTCGGCCGGGTGCTGGGCACCGCCGACGCCACCCCGTTGCAGTTCTGGACGGCCGTGGCCCCCGGCAGCTACCTCCAGCTCGACGACGTGGTGGTGACGCGGCGTGAGCTGCCCGACCGCGAGCCGGTGACGATCGCCGGGGTGGTCACCCAGGTCCGGGCCCGGCACGAGGGCGCCCAGTTCGACTCCGACGTCTTCGCCATCGCCGACGGCACGCTGCCCGCGCAGGTGCAGGAGGCGGCCGAGGTGACCACCACCCGCGTCGACCCGGAGTTCTACGTGCCGCCGACCCCGGGGGCGGTGGTGCACCGGGCCGAGGGCGACGCCCGCGCCCGGGCGCTGCACTTCGACCGGATGGAGCGGCGCATCCCGATGGGGATGGGTCGCGACGGGGTGCCGGTCTACCTCAACGCCGACTTCCTCGACGGCAGCCGGGGCGCGCACGTCTCCATCTCCGGCATCTCCGGCGTGGCCACCAAGACCAGCTTCGCCACCTTCCTGCTCTACTCGGTCTTCCGTTCCGGGGTTCTGGGCGGCGACGCGGTCAACGCCAAGGCGCTGATCTTCAACGTCAAGGGCGAGGATCTGCTCTTCCTCGACCATCCCAACACCCGACTCGACGAGCCCACCCGCGCGGCGTACGCGAAGCTCGGGCTGACCGCCGGCGCGTTCCCCGACGTCCGGGTGTGCGCCCCGCCCCGGGTCGGCGACTCGGCCGGCACTCCGGACGTGAGCAGCCGGCTCACCGGCGTCGACGCCTTCTACTGGACGCTGAGCGAGTTCTGCGCCGACCGGCTGCTGCCGTACGTCTTCGCCGACGCCGACGACGAGCGCCAGCAGTACACGATGGTGGTCCACTCGGTCACCGCGCACCTGGCCCGCTACGCCCAGCCCGCCGACGGCGGGGTGAGCATCGACGGGGTCCGGCTCGGCTCCTACGGCGACCTGGTCGACCACATCGTCGACCAGCTCAACGACGACGAGACCCGCTCCGACTGGGCTGGCAGCGCGGTCGGTCTGGGCACCGTCAACGCGTTCGCGAGGCGGTTGATCGGCAGCAAGAAGGACCTCGCCCGGCTGATCCGCGGCGACCTCGCCACCCGCCGCCCGCACTCGATCAACACGAGCGAGTCGGCGCAGGTCACCGTCGTCGACCTGCACAACCTTCCGGACCGCGCCCAGCGGTTCGTGGTCGGTGTGACGCTCAAGAGCGAGTTCGAGCGCAAGGAGAAGTCGGGCACCGCCAAGCCGCTGCTCTTCGTCGTCCTCGACGAGCTCAACAAGTACGCCCCCCGGGAGGGCTCCTCGCCGATCAAGGAGGTGCTGCTGGACATCGCCGAGCGGGGCCGCTCGCTCGGTGTGATCCTGATCGGCGCCCAGCAGACGGCGAGCGAGGTGGAACGGCGGATCGTCACCAACTCGGCGATCCGGGTGGTCGGCCGGCTCGACCCGGCCGAGGCCTCCCGCCCGGAGTACGGTTTCCTGCCGCCGGCGCAGCGGCAACGGGCGCTGCTGGCCAAGCCGGGCACCATGTTCGTCAACCAGCCCGACATCCCCGTGCCGCTCTGCCTGGAGTTCCCGTTCCCGGCCTGGGCCACGCGGGTCTCCGAGGCGGGCCGCGCGCCATCGGAGACGCTGCGCTCGATCACCCAGTCCGCCGACCCGTTCGCCGTCGTGGGCTCCGGCGGCGGCACCGACGACGACATCCCGTTCTAGGGGGGCCAGCCCAGCCATGAAGATCCTGCACACCTCGGACTGGCACGTCGGCAAGGTGCTCAAGGGGCAGTCCCGGGCCGAGGAACACAAGGCCGTGCTGGCCGGGGTGATCGACATCGCGATAGCCGAGCAGCCGGATCTGGTCATCGTCGCCGGTGACCTCTACGACACGGCCGCGCCCACCTCCGAGGCCACCCGGCTGGTCACCCGGGCGCTGACCGCGCTGCGCCGCACCGGCGCGGACGTGGTCGCGATCGGCGGCAACCACGACAACGGCCCGGCGCTGGACGCGCTGCGGCCGTGGGCGGAGGCCGCCGGGATCACGCTGCGCGGCGGGGTACGGGAAAACCCGGACGAGCACGTGATCGACGGCACCACCGCCGGCGGCGAGCGGTGGCAGTTGGCCGCGCTGCCGTTCCTGTCCCAGCGGTACGCGGTGCGCGCGCTGGAGATGTACGAGCTGACCGCCGCCGAGGCCAACCAGACGTACGCCGACCACCTGGGACGGGTGCTGGGTCGACTCACGGAGGGCTTCACCGAGCCGGACCGGGTGCACCTGGTCACCGCGCACCTGACGGTGACCGGCGCGACCACCGGCGGCGGCGAGCGGGACGCGCACACCGTGCTCGGCTACGCCGTGCCGGCCACCGTCTTCCCGGCCACCGCGCACTACGTGGCGCTGGGCCACCTGCACCGGGCGCAGCGGGTCATCGGCCCCTGCCCGGTGCGCTACAGCGGCAGTCCGCTCGCGGTCGACTTCGGCGAGCAGGAGAACGTCCCCTCCGTGACCGTGGTCGAGGTGACGGCGAGCACCGCGGCCCGGGTCCGCGAGGTGCCGGTGACCGCGGCGAGCGCGCTGCGCACCGTGCGGGGCACCCTGGCCCAGCTCGCCGAGATCGAGGCGCCGGACGCCTGGCTACGGGTGTACGTGCGGGAGCAGCCCCGCGCCGGCCTGCGCGAGGAGGTCCAGGAGCTGCTCCCCCGTGCCCTGGAGATCCGGATCGACCCGGAGCTGCTCGCCGCGTCGGGCAGCGGCGCTCGCATCGCGCAACGCTCCGGGCGCTCGCCCCGGGAGCTGTTCGCCGACTACCTGGACAGCCGGGGCCACGCCGACGAGGGCGTCCGGGAGCTCTTCGACGAACTCTTCGAGGAGGTCGATCACTGATGCGTCCGATGCGGCTGGACATGGCCGGTTTCACGGTCTTCCGGGACGAGACGACCGTCGACTTCACCGACGCCGACTTCTTCGCCCTGATCGGCCCGACCGGCTCGGGCAAGTCCACCGTGCTGGACGCCATCTGTTTCGCCCTCTACGGCACGGTGCCCCGCTGGGGCAGCACCCGTGGGCTGGCGAACGCGCTCGCGCCGTCGGCGACCGAGGCGCGGGTTCGGCTGGTCTTCGAGTCCGGCGGCGCCCGGTACGTGGCCACCCGGGTGGTGCGCCGGGACGGCCGGGGCAACGTCAAGACCGCGAACGCCGGGTTGCAGCTGATGCCGGCCGGCTTCGACGTGACCAAGCTGGACACCGGCCTGAGCCCGGAGGACCTCGGCGAGGTGGTGGCCGGCACCCCCGCCGAGATGGAGCAGGCGGTGCTGGAGGCGGTCGGGCTGCCGTACGAGCAGTTCACCAGCTGTGTGGTGCTGCCGCAGGGCCAGTTCGCCGACTTCCTGCACGCCAAGCCGGCGACCCGGCAGCAGATCCTGGTCAACCTGCTCGGCCTCGGCGTCTACGAGGACGTGCAGAAGCGGGCGACCGCGCGCGCGGCGCAGGCGGAGGCCCGACTGGACGCGGTCGACCAGGTGCTCGCCGGGCTGACCGGCGTGGACGACGAGGCGCTTGCCGAGGCCGACGCCCGGGTCGACCGGATGACCGAGCTGGCCGCCGCGGTGACCGCTGCTGTGCCGGAGCTGGCGGCGGCCCGGGCCGCGGCGCGCGAGGCGGCGGCGGCGCTGAGCGCCCTCGACGACGAGCTCACCGTGCTGACCGGGGTGCGCGCGCCGGGCGGCGTGGCCGAGGTGGCCCTCGCCGTAACCACGGCACGGGCCGACGCCGAGGCGGCGGCCACCGGCGTCTCGCTGGCCGAGGAGCGGGAGGAGAAGCTTCGCGGCGAGCTCGCCGGCGCCGGGGACGAGAGCGCGCTGCGGATGCTGCTGCGGGCGTACGACGACCGCGACCGGCTGACCGGCGAGGCCGAGACGGTCCGCGCGACGGTGACCGCGGCGAACGACGAACACGCCGCGGCGGTGGCGTCGCTGGCGGCCGCCCGCGCCGACGCCGAGCGGGCCGAGGCCGAGCTGGAGGCGGCCTTCCGGGCGCACGAGGAGGCGAAGGCCACCGACCTGGCGGTCAGCCTGCGGGTGCATCTGCATCCCGGCGCCGCCTGCCCGGTCTGCGAGCAGCCGGTGGCCGAGGTGCCGGCGGTGCCGGCCGACTCGGCGGTGGCCGCCGCCACGGCGGCCGGCAAGGCGGCGCGGGCCGCAACGAAGGCCGCCCAGGCGGTCGTGCAGCAGCGGGACGCGGCGGCGCGTGACCTGGAACGGCTGCTGGTGCAGGCCCGGGCCCGGCAGGAGCAGCTGGACGCCCGGTTGGCCGAGCTGGTCGGGCAGCTCTCCGGTGCGGCCGCGCCGGCCGTGTTGCGCCGGGAATTGGCCGAGCACGCCCGGCTGCGGCGCGCGCTGGAGGAGGCGGCGACCGCCGTCCGGGCCGGCCGGGACGCCGCCCGCCAGGCCCGCGCCGGGATGGACGCCGCCGAGGAGCGGCTGCGGGCGGCCTGGCAGGGCTTCGACACCATCCGGGACGGGCTGGCCCGGTTCGGCCCTCCCGCGACCGACCGGGACGACGTCGCCGCCGCGTGGGCGGCGCTGACCGGCTGGGCGGCCACCGAGGCGGACCGGCGCCGCGCCGACCGGGCCGGCCGGGCCGCCGTGGTCGCCGAGGCCGAGGGGGCGGCCGACGCGGTGCAGCGGAGCATCGCCGGCATCTTCGCCGCCGCCGACGTGCCGGTCGCGGACGACCCGGTGCACGCCGCGACCGTGGCGGTGGAACGGGCCGAGGCCGACCGGCGTCGGCTTCGGGAACGCCGCGAGCAGGCCGGGACTCTGCGCGAGCAGCGCGCCGGTCACGAGCGGCAGGCTCAGGTGGCCCGCGCGCTGGCCGGGCATCTGCGGGCCAACAACTTCGAACGGTGGCTGCTGGCCGAGGCGTTGGACCTGCTGGTCGACGGTGCGTCGGGCATCCTGCGGGAGCTCTCCGGCGGGCAGTACGAGCTGGTGCACGACAAGGGTGAGTTCTTCGTGGTCGACCACCACGATGCCGGGCTGCGCCGGGGCGTGCGCACGCTCTCCGGCGGCGAGACGTTCCAGGCGTCGCTGGCATTGGCGCTCGCGCTCTCCGAGCAGCTGGCCGGGATGTCGACCACGGCGGCGACCCTGGAGTCGATCGTCCTGGACGAGGGCTTCGGCACGCTGGACGCGGCCACCCTGGACACGGTGGCGGCCACCCTGGAAAACCTGGCCGCCAGGGGCGACCGGATGGTCGGCGTGGTCACCCACGTGCCGGCGCTGGCCGAACGGATCCCGGTCCGTTTCGAGGTGCGCAAGGATGCCCGCTCGGCGCGCGTGGAACGGACCGGCCGGTGAGTGCAGCGCAGCGGAGCCCCGCAGTCGCGAACGAAGGCGCGACTCGGTGACCGACGCCGCGTTCTTCGTCGACTCGTGGGACCCGGCGTACGGTGCGTCGTTCGAGGCGTCCGCCGCCGGGCCGGCCACGCCGAGCAGCGCGCAGGTCGACGCGGACGTGGAGCTGCCGGCCGTGGACTGGCGGGCGATCGGGGTACGGCCGGGAGTGCGGGCGCCAGACGTGGTGCTGCTGGTTGACGGGGTACGCCGGATCGACGCGAGCATCTGGACGGCCGAGGCCGATGGGGGGTCGTTCCCCGGGTTGGCCGCCTCGTACGCGGCGGGGGTGGTCCGCTGCGACCTGGGCCGGGGTGCGGCGCAGCTGGCCGGCGCCCGGGTGGGCCGTGGCCTGTTCACCGCGAGCCCGTCGGCGCAGGACGTGGTGGCGGGGGCGATCCGCTACGCGGTGCACCGGGTGGGCGGCACCGGTGAGCTGGCCAAGTTGCCGGCTGCCGTGCAGGGCCCGCTGACCGCGCTGGAGGTGGCGGTCTCCGACGCCGCCCGGGTCGACGGCGATCTGCTGGTGGTGGACGGCCCGTTGCGCAGCCGGCGGCAGTTGCCGCGCACACTCGGTTACATCAAGACCCAGCACAGCCAGTACCTGGAAGCCCGGCTGACCGCGGTGGTGACCGCCCTGGCGCCGGGTGAGCGTTCGCCCGTGTTCCGGCTCGGCACGGCGTGGGGCGGCTGGTCGTGGTATCTGCGGCTGCCGGTGGCTGTCGGCGCGCCGTGGGCCGGCATCGTCCGGGTGGAGTGCTCCGCCGACCTGCCCGTCGAGGCGGCGATCGAGCTGGCCGACCTGTCGCTGGTCACCCTGCCCCGGTTCGCCTCCACCCCGTACAAGGACCCGCGGGCCCCGCAGAACCTGATCCCGATCGCCGGCCTGGAGCGCCGGCTGCGGGCCCTGCTCGGCGACTCCCGGTTGTTGCACCGTGCGCTGACGGCCGCGGCCCGAGCGGGCCGCTGACCGCGGATACTGGTCGGGATGGGACGCAAGCGGGCGGGTGACCGGGTGGTCGAGCAGGTGGACACCGGGCAGGCCGAGCTGATCCCGGATCCGGACCGGCCCGGTTCGTGGACGCTGCTGCTGGACGGCGCCCCGCAGTCGCACGTCGACCTGAACGACCCCACCCACCTGGAGTTCGAGTACGTCCGGCGGCTGGCCGCGGCGATCGACCTGATCGCGCCCACCGGCGAGCCGCTGCGGGTGCTGCACCTCGGTGGTGGGGCGTTGACCCTGCCCCGGTACGTCTCCGCCACCCGGCCCGGCTCCACGCAGCGGGTGTCCGAGGTGGACGGCGCGTTGGTGGAGCTGGTCCGCCGGGCGCTGCCCTGGCCGGCCGATGCCCGGCTGCGGGTCCGGGTCGAGGACGCCCGCGCGGTGCTGGCCGCCACCCGGGACGCCAGCTACGACGTGGTGGTCGCCGACGTCTTCGCCGGCGCTCGCACCCCGGCCCACCTCACGTCGGTGGAGTACGCGGCCGAGGTGGCCCGGGTGCTCCGGCCGGCTGGCTGGTACCTGGCGAACCTCGCGGACGGCCCGCCGCTGCGGCACGCCCGTGGGCAGGTCGCCACGGTCCGCTCGGTGCTGCCCCGGGCCTGCCTGGTCGGGGACGCGGCCGTGCTGCGCGGCCGTCGGTACGGCAACCTCGTCCTGGTCGCCGGGCGGACCACGCCTCCGGTGGCCGAGCTGACGCGGCGGGCGGCCGGCGACTGGTTTCCCGGCCGGGTGGTGGCCGGCGACGAGCTGGACCGCTTCGCCGGTGGTGCTCCGGTGGTGCGGGACGCCGACGCCACCGGCTCCGACCCGCCACCGCCGGGCCTGTTCTCCGTCCGCCGCTGATCTGTCCGCCGAGCGGCAGCGCAGAACTTTTTCGCGGTTTGTTGATCCGCTCGGGGCGGCGCTGCGTACCACCGGGCGGCCCGCCTGGTGGGCGGCGTTGGTCAACAGACACCCCGGAGGTCTGCATGCATGCGGTGGCGGCCGGTTGGCATGGCGACGCGATTCGCGCGGACTGGATGTCCGCACGTCCCTCGTCGCGGCCGACCTCGTCTGCCCGGGGGGTCGACGGACGACCGCCCGCTCGCCAGAATGGTTCGGTGACGCCGCGACCGGCGCCCGGGCGCCATCAGGCGACGTCAACCGAGGCGAGCCACTCCGACCAGTTGATCCGGCTGCTCTACGCGGAGCACGCCGGCCCGTTGCTGATGTTCGTCATGCGGCTCACCGGGGGGGACCGGCAGCGCGCGGAGGACATCGTCCAGGAGACGCTGCTGCGGGCCTGGCGCAACGCGCACCGCCTCGGCGCGCAGGGGCAGGGGTCGTTGCGGCCCTGGCTGGTCACCGTGGCCCGCCGTATCGCGATCGACGAGCATCGCAGCGAGCAGGCCCGGCCGCCGGAAACGTACGACCGGGACCTGACCGCGTTCGCCGAGGCGGACAGCACCGACCGGGTGCTGCGCACGATGACCGTGGCGGACGCCCTGCGTACGCTGAGTCAGTCGCACCGCGAGATCCTGATCTCGACGTACTTCCGGGGGCGGACGGTGCCGGAGGCCGCCGAGGAGTTGGGGCTTCCACTCGGCACCGCCAAGTCGCGGGTCTACTACGCGCTGCGCGCGCTTCGCACGGCTCTGCAGGAGCGGGGGGTGACAGAATGAGCCGGCCAGACCACATGGACGTCGCCGCGTACGCGTTGGGCGTCCTCGACGAGCAGGACACCGAGCGGTTCGAGGAGCATCTCGCCACCTGCTGGGCCTGCGCGGCCGAGCTGGAGACGATGGTGCCGGTCGTCGGGCTCCTCTCCGGCATCGACGGCGAGACGATGATGGCGCTGGAGCAGGCCGCGACCGACCCGGCGCTGCTGGACCGGACGCTGGTCGCGGTCCGCGCCGATCGACGACGCACCCGGTTCCGCCAGTTGCTCGCCACCGCCGCGGCGGTGGTGGTCTTCGGTGGCCTGACCGCGGTCGGTTTCGTGAGCGTCACCGACGACGAACCGCCGGGGGTGCTCGCCGAGCCGACGCTGAGCGCGCCGGGGAACGAGCCGCCGACGAGCGCGCCGACCGGGGCGCCTTCCGGCCCGGGGGTCGGCGGTAACGAGGAGGAGGGTGACCAGGTCGACGCCACCGACCCGACGACGGGCGTGCAGACGACGATGTTCCTGGTCACCAAGGACTACGGCACCCGGATCAACTTCAGCCTTCAGCGGTTGCCCGGCCCGCTCATCTGCCGACTGGTGGTGCAGCGGAAGAACTCGACCACGGAGGTCATCTCTACCTGGTCGGTGCCGCCTGGCGGCTACGGCACCAACACTCGCCCGCAGGGCCTCGAGTTGAGCGCTTCGACGTCGGCCCCGGTCGCCGACATCAAGCAGATCCAGGTGCAGTCGGTGAACGGTAACGGGGTGGCCAGACCGCTGGTCACGGTGCCCATGTAGGTTCGCGTACCGCGTCGGCGTCGGCCATTATGACAATGGCCGGCGCCGATGCGGCGTTGTATGGGAACGGTCCGTGTACGGGCACACGCACGGGCGCCCGGATCGGTTCAATCAATTCACGTGAAATTGACCACTGTTACTCCTTCAACCTTGACAGCTCTCCTGCCGTACCTATGGGTGAACTGCCAAGAATGAGGAGGGCACGTGGCACAGATGAAGCGAACCGTCATCGTCGCGAGCGCGATGGTCGCACTAACGGCCTGCGCTCCTGCGGGTTACGACGGGGCGAACTCGAGCGCGGCCGAGCCGGTCGCCGTCGCCGCGGCCGAGCCCACCGCGGCGGCTGAACCCGAGGCCTCGGCGTCCGCAGAGGCTCCCGCCGACGCGCCGCCGCCCGCGGACGTCGACCTGACCGAGCAGTTGATCGGCAAGAAGGTCGCCCGGATGGGCAAGGTGGTCACCGATCAGGACGGCTGGATCCTGTACCGCTTCGACAAGGACACCGCCGACCCGCCCGCGTCGAACTGCGTGGACAAGTGCGCGCAGGTGTGGCCGCCGGCGCTGACCGACGGCAACGCGCAGCTCACCGGCGTCTCCGACGACAAGGTCGGCAGCGTGACCCGGCAGGACGGCACCCGCCAGCTCACTGTCGGCGGCTGGCCGGTGTACCGCTACATCGGTGACAAGAAGCCCGGCCAGTGGAAGGGCCAGGCCGTCGGCGGCACCTGGTTCGTGGTCCAGCCGGACGGCAAGAAGAACCTCAGCTGCCTGCCCACCTCGACGCCGAAGGCGGTCGCCCCGCCGGCGGACAGCGGGTCGAACGACGCCGGCAGCTCGGGCTACTCGTACTGAGCCCGGGCGCCACGAGAGCGCGGTGGTCGGTCGCGGCCGGGGAGGGCGCGGCCGGCCACCGTCGTGTCGAGGGGCTTCCTGGCTCAGCGGCATGACCCGTCCCGACTGCGGCGCCGACGCCCGGCAGGCAGGCAGTGGGTACCGCCCACCGTCCCTTGTTCCGGTAACCTTCCGGCCGCTGCCGCTCTGCGGTAACCACCGGGAGGTAAGAAATCTTGACCACACTCATCGCCCTCCTCGTGGCCGTCGTGCCTGGGGCGCTGCTCGGCTTCGCCCTTCCGCCGGGGCGCTACCGCTGGGTTGCCTGGGCGGCCGCCCCCGCCCTGACTCTGGGCCTGATCGCGCTGACGATGGCCTGGCTGCCCACGCTCGGGCTGCCCGACAGCGCCCTGGCGACGCTCGTCGTGGAGCTGCTCGTGGCCGGCGCCGCGGTCGCGCTCTCCCGGCTGCTGTGCCGGCGCACCGCCGCCAACCAGCGGCCGACCGCCGAGCGCGGCGCCGAGCACACGAACGACGACCAGCGCCGCTCACTGGCGTCGCGCCTCCGGATTCGGCCCGTCCTGCCGCGTCGCGCCGACCTGATCGGGGTCGCCGTGCCGTCGGTGGTGAGCGTGGCGTACGGCTGGGCGATCGTGGGGCGACTCGTCGCCACTCCCGGCTGGGACGCGATGAACCACGGCTACATGGCGAGACGCATTCTCGACACGAACAGTGTCGACATCACCTCGGCGTGCAGTTCGGGTTCGACCGACACGGTCACCTCGTGCGAGTTCTATCCGCTGGCGGAGAACGTCGCCTGGGCGCAGGCGACCCACCTGTCCGGCGGGCTGATGAGCACGACGATGACCGCGTGGGCGATCGTCATCGGGCCGCTCGCCCTGGTCGCCGGCATCTACGCCGCCGTCCGGATCCTCCGCGGGGGACCGGTGATCGCGGCCGCCGCCGCCACCGCCCCGGTCTTCCTGGGCCCGATGTGGACCTCGCTGATCACCGGCCGGGTCAACGAGCAGACCGCTCCCTGCCTGGCCGGTGGGGTCGCCCTGCTGCTCGCACTCGCTCTGCGCGGCCCACACCCGGTACGGCTCGGCCTGCTGGCCGGTCTCGGGGGCGCCGGCATCGTGATGACGCACTCGTACGACGTCCTCTTCGTTGGCGTTCTCGCGCTCGGTGTACTCCTGGTGGCGAGGGGGGCGCTGACCTGGCGCCGCAGCGCGGCGGGCGTCGGGGCGGCCGCCGTCGCGGGCCTCGTCTCGCTCGTGCCCCTGCTCGGCGTCATCCTGGGCGCCGGCGGTGAGCGGATCACCGAACCGCCCGACCTGGTCGGCCAGTGGGGCAAGGCGATCGAGTACTGGGTCACCGATGCGCAACGCTACGTGCTGTGGGCCTACCCGTTGCCGGACAGCTCCAAAGTCCAAATCCACGGGCTGGCCGTTCAGGTTGGCCTCTGGATCGCCATCGCCTGTCTGCTCGCGTCTCCCCTGTCGCTGGTGCTGCCGCAGGTGCGCTGGGCCCGCCCGTGGCTGCTGGCCGGCGTGCTGTTCACGCTCGTCGGGATCTGGACCGTCGCGTCGGGTTCGTCGGCCGCGCAGGCCCTGGCCAGCCTCTGGTACGGCGACAGCGAACGACCCCGTGCGATGATCTTCCCGGTCTACGGGGTGCTCACCGTGGCGGGCGCGATCGTCATCGGGTTGGGAGTCCAGTGGCTGCTCGTGCGGCTCGTCGCCCGTGCCGGGACGCTGCGCGGATCCGCCGCCCCCGCCGCCGTCGCGGCCTCGGTCGTGGTGCTGAGTTTGGCGTCGCTCGCCCTGGTGCCCGACACATGGCGTCCGCTGCGGAAGGCGATGGTGCAGCGGGCGCCGGTCGGGCAGGAGTACCCCCGGGCCTTCGAGTGGCTGGCCGAGCACACCCCGCCGGGCAAGGTGGTCGCGTACGACCGGCACCGGCAGTTCATGAGCTGGTCCTACGCCGATTACGGCACGCCCACCCTGTTCGGCATCCCGCCGCTCGAGAAGGTGGGCCGGGAGAACTACACCGACCGGTGGCGGGCCTTCAGTTGGCTGGTCAACAACAAGAAGGCGCCGAAGAACCAGGGCTGCACGGTACGCCGGTTCGCCATCGAGTACCTGGTGGTGGGCGGCCGCGACTACAAGGGTTGGCCGGCGAACTACGAGCAGGAGCGGCTCGACGACAGCGACCGGCTGACCCTGGTCCACCGGGAGGGCCACGTGCGGATCTACCAGGTCACCGATGCGGGGCGGGCCTGCTCGTCCGGCCAGTGACGGTTCGCGACCGGCACCGACGGAACGTCATGGATCGCAAAGGCACCATTTGCCCGATGTAATCCGAACGGACAGTTACCCCGAGGTGAGGAGAGGGTGTTCGGGCGGAGATCGCACTGGTACCTTTCCGCTGCGCGACCGGCGTGGTGAGCCGGCCGCCCGTGCGGCATGCCCGCACAGGCGAAGGGACGACGTCGACCGCTCACCGGTCGGCGACAGGAAACGGGGGCAAGGCGTGGGACGCAGGGTGATCGTTGCCCTTCCGTGGTCGGGACGGAGTGGCCCGGCCCGCCCGCGCCGCCGGATCGCGAATGACGCGCGTACGCGTCGGAACGGCGGTCGAGGATGATGCTGCGCCCACACCGTATGGTGCCGAAGGCGTACCGGGAGCGACTCATCCAGCTCGTGCCGCCCCAACGGCAGCTCTGGCTCGTCCGTCGGCTGACCCGGGTCACCGTCCGCCGATCCCGGACCGCGCCCGGTGAGGTGCGTCAGGTCCGGGATGTCGACGGCCTCCGGGTGGATGCTCGGGTCGTCGAGGAGGCGACGCCGCTGGCCCTCCGGCAGCGCAACCTCGACCTGGTGACCCGGGCGCTCGACGAGGCCGGGATCGACGGTTTCCACGTGCGTCACGCCGACGACCTGCGCAGCGCGATCGCCGTGTCGCGCAAACACAGGGCGACGGTGCTCAAGGTGCTCGGCCGGGCCACGTCGACCGACGGGGTCACCCTGCGCTTCATCGACGCGGGTCGCCGCGAGGTCGGCGCCAACCACCCCGATGCGATCGCACAGGTCTTCCACGCGGTCACCGACCCCTTCGGCCACACCGTTCTCGGCAGTGCCTTCGCCTGTGAGGTCGAGTTCTGGCGCACGGTGTCGCCGCAGGAGAAGCCCGAGGCGGACCTCGTCGCGCCGCGCGGCAACCAGGTCGCGGCGGCCGTGCCGGAGACGGGCGAGACGATCCGCGTCCCGGCGTCCCAGCTCAGCCGCTTCGTGCCGGCTGGCGGGCCGGCCACCTACCGCACCCGGGCCGAGTTCGCCGGCCTCGGCCACGAGCACATCACCTTCCCGATCGACGTCGTCTACACCTGGGTGGACGGTGACGACAGCGACTGGCAGGCACGGAAGAACGCGGCCCTGCGCGAGCACGGGCAGGCCGAGATCAATCTGGTCGGCGCGCACGCCTCCCGCTACGCCAGCCGCGACGAGCTGCGGTACTCGCTGCGCTCCGTGGTGTCGTTCGCGCCGTGGGTCCGGCAGATCTACCTGGTGACCGACGACCAGGTCCCGCCGTGGTTGGACGTCGAGCACCCGATGGTGCGGGTCGTGCGCCACCGCGAGATCTTCGGTGGCACCGGTCAGCTGCCGACCTTCAACTCGCACGCCATCGAGTCCCGGCTGCACCTCATCCCGGGCCTCAGCGAGCACTTCATCTACGTCAACGACGACATGTTCTTCGGGCGCCCGCTGCTCCCGACCACGTTCTTCCACGCCAACGGCATCGCGAAGTTCTTTCCGTCGCCGGCCCAGTTGGACGTCGGCCCGGCGACCGTCTACGACGCGCCCGTGACCGCGGCCGGCAAGAACAACCGCCAGCACCTCGAGGAACGGTTCGGGCGCACCATCACGCAGAAGATGCGGCACGTCCCGTACCCGCTGCGCAAGAGCGTGCTGGAGGACATCGAGCGACACCTGCCGGCCGAGGTGGTGGGCACCGCCGGGCATCAGTTCCGGCACCCGCAGGATCTCTCGATCCCGTCCTCGTTGCAGCACTACTGGTCGTTCTTCTCCGGCCAGGCGGTGCCCGGGTCGATCCGGTACACGTACGCCGACCTGGCCCACCCGTCCACCCCGGTGAAGCTGGCCAACCTGCTGGCACGGCGGCACTGCGACGTGTTCTGCCTCAACGACACCGACTCGGGCGAGGTCCTCCTCTCCGAGCAGGTCGCCATGCTGACCGACTTCCTTTCGGCGTACCTTCCGTTCCGGGCGCCGTTCGAGCTCCCGGCCGAGGTCGAGGCGGAGCGGGCGAGGATGACGGCGACGGCCCGGGCGGCGACGTACCTTCCGGAGGCCGCCGCGATTCCCAGCTGGCAGGCCCCCACGCCCGGCGGTGTCGACCCGGCGACCGACGAACCCGGGTGGGTCCGATGAATCCGCCCAACCGGTTGGCACAGCCCCGACTGCTGCAGGCGGTACACGGTGCCCGCCGCCGCGCCGGTCTGGTCACCGACCGGCTCGTCGAGCGGGTCACCCGCCTGCGGCACGACCCGGTCGCCGGGCTGCCACCAGCCGACTGCGACTTCTTCGCCGTGCTCGACGGGCGCACGCTGCACGTGCACGCGGTGCTCCCGGCCGGCACCGAACCGACCGACCGGGCCGAGATCTTCTTCGTTCGCGAGGGCGACACGCTCCGCTGCCCGGCGACGGTCCGACGGGAGGACGATCGGCTCGCCGTGGAGGTGGTGGCCCGTCTCGGTGACTCCGCCGACGAGATTCCGCTGAGCAAGGGCACCTGGTCGCTGGGGCTCGCGGTGGACGCCGGCGCGGCAGGTGAGCGTCGCTTCTCCCTGACGGTCGACGAGACCCCGGACCGGGACGGACCGACCGTGGGCAACCCGCCGCACCCGGTGTCCGGGTGGCTGTATCGGCCGGGGCGTAGCGGCGACGGGCTCGCCCAGCTCACGGTCACCGGCGCGCGCGCCCGGGCCGAAGTGGTCCAGCTCGCGACCGGCCACGCCGAGGCCCGGATCCGGGCCCGGTTCGTCGGCGTACGGCCGCAGGACGCTCCGGCGGTGGTCTTCACGCCGCGGGGCGGTGGCGCCGACGTGGTCGTGCCCATCGCACCGGTCGACGACGGCTTCGAGTTCGTCGTACCCCTCGCCGACCTGGCGCCGGACCGGCCGGGCGAGGAGGTCATCTGGGAGGCGTGGGTGCGCACCTCCGCGACCCGGGTGGTCCGGCTCGGCCGGTTCCTGCACGACCTCACCGACCCACGTACGGTCCTCCGCGTGAGCCGGGCCGTCCTGCCGCTGGACGGCGACCAGTTCGTTGGTTACCGCCCGTACTACACCGCAGCCGGCAATCTGGCGGTGGCCTGCCTCCGCTTCACACGTTTCACGGGGACACCGAGTTGAAGATCACCTTCCTCCTGCTGACCGCCGATGCCATGGGCGGCACGGAACGCGCCATCCTCACCCAGGCCGATCACCTCTCGCGGCGGCACACGGTCGAGGTGATCAGCGTCTACCGCACCAGCGACGAGGGCTTCTTCCAGGCCGACGAGCGGGTACGGATGCGCTACCTCGTCGACCTGACCGGCCCGACGCCGCGACCGACCCGACCGTCGAGCGTCGACGACGAGACGTACGAGGCGCTGTACCGCAGCCGGAGCCGGTTGATGCCGGCTCGTTGGGAGAAGCAGGGCAGCCGCCTCGCCGACCTGGAGATCGACCGTGCGCTGCGGTCGCTCGACACCGACGTACTCGTCTCCTCCTCGCCGGCGCTGATGGCCATGGCCGTCACGCTCGCGCCGCCCTCCGTGGTCACGGTGCACCAGGAGCACCGGCCGTCGCAGTTGCGGGGCGGGACCGGCGAGCCGCTGTTCCAGTTCGCGCCGCGACTGGACGCGCTGGTGGTGCTGACCGATCGCACCCGGGACTGGTTCGTCGACACCTTCGCGACGTCCTGCCCACGGATCGAGGTCATCCCGAACAGCATTCCCGACGGGTTCCGGCCCCGGTCCAGCCTCCGCAACCCGGTGGTGAGCGTGGCGGGTCGGATGGTGTCGGAGAAGCGCATCGACCACGCCATCCGCGCCTTCCGCACGGTCGCCGACAGGTATCCGGACTGGACGCTACGGGTCTTCGGCGGCGGTCCACTGCTCGCGGAGATGCGCAGCCTGGCCGCCGACCTCGGTCTGAGTGACAAAGTGCAGGTGCTCGGGCCGACCGGCCGGATGGTCGAGGAGTGGTCGAAGACCAGCATCGCGCTGCTGTCCTCGCGCGACGGTGAGGCGCTCCCGCTGGTGCTGCTGGAGGCGTTCGCGGCCGGCGTCCCCGCGGTGGCGTACGACATCGTGACCGGACCAGCGGAGATCATCACCCACGGCGAGAACGGCTTCCTGGTCAGCTCCGGCGACATCGACGGTCTGGCCGACGCGATGATGAGACTCATCGCGGACGAGCGGCTGCGGCAGGACTTCGGGGCCGGCGCGCTGCGCGCCGCCGAGGACTACCGCATCGAGCCGATCATGCGGCGCTGGGAGGAGCTCTTCGCGGAGCTGATCGCGGCGCGCGCTGACAACGAATCGGCCGGCGCCGACCGGCTCGCCGCGTGGGTCGGACGCACCGGCGGATCCGGCTTCGCTCCCGCAGCCTCCCTCCCCGGCCAGATCACCAGCGGGCCCGACGTGGCGACCATCGAGGGGCGTATCCAGGAGACGGTCGCGGGATTGGTCCGCTCCGGCGGCCGCCTCAGCGTCGTCCGGGACGACCTGACGCCCGCTGACGCCGCCCACGCCAACTTCACCGCGGTGACCGATCTCCTCTGGAGACAGGCCATTCCCTACTGGGTGCCGCGCGACCACGGCATCCGACACCGGGTGGTGGTCGCCCTGGAGCATCGCGACGCGGTGCTCGCCGCCCTCGCGGAGGAGTTCTCCGCCGCGCCCTTCTACGCCGAGACCCTCACCACCGACGCCAAGGTCACGGCCGTGACCCTCGCCGCGTGCCTGACCGCCGAGAGCCGGGCCGCCGAGGCCGTCGGCCTGCGGCTGTTCCGGCCGGTGGTGTCGTCGTCGCGGACCCTCCGGTACGGGCCCGCGCTCGGCTGTGACCTCGAGTTCTGGACCCCGTCGCAGGACGGCTCGGCGCTGGTCGCCACCCGCACCACACTGCTCGGCCCGAGCGTCCCGGTGGCGGCCATGACACCGGCCACCCTGACGGTGCGGGGGCGGCAGCATCCCACCATCGAGCCTTTCAACCACCGGCTGATCTCCGACCTGGACTTCCCGGTCGATGTCGTCTACACCTGGGTGGACGGGGACGACCCGCAGTGGCGCGCGGCCAAGGACCGCGTCCTCGCGGAGCTGGGGCGCGACCCGCTCGCGGCGGCGGACGGGTCGGCCCGTTTCCGGGATCGGGATGAGCTGCGATACTCGTTGCGCTCCATCGACATGTACGCCCCGTGGGTGCGCAACATCTACGTGGTGACGGCGGGGCAGACCCCGACCTGGCTCGACACCGACCACCCCCGGGTCAGCGTCGTGGATCACCGCGAGCTGTTCGGTGGACGCGGCATCCTGCCGACGTTCAACTCACACGCCATCGAGTCGCAACTGCACCACATCGACGGCCTCGCCGAGCACTTCATCTACTTCAACGACGACTTCTTCCTGGGCCGCCCGATCCGGCCGACGGTGTTCTTCGATCCGACCGGCCGGGCGAGGTTCTTCCTCTCGCCGACGCCGATTCCGATGCTCGACGTCGACGCGGAGGACGACTTCAACTTCAGCGCGGCCAAGAACAACCGCCAGCTGATCCGGAACGCGTTCGGTCGTACGCTGACCCATGGCCTGCTGCACGCGCCGTACGCGATGACCCGCAGCGTCGGCAACGAGCTGGATCGGCAGTTCGCCGACGAGGTGAAGCTCGCCGCCGCGTCCCAGCTGCGGTCCCACTCCGACGTCTCGGTCGCGTCCTCGCTGCATCACTACGTCGGCTACCTGACCGGGCGGTCCGTGCCGGGCAGCATCCGGATGAGCTACGTCAACACCGGCGAGCCGTTGGAGCACCCGCAGCTGACCCAGATCATGACGACCCGGGGCTACGACTCGTTCTGCCTCAACGACACCCACCACGGTCAGCTCGACGCCGAGGAGCAGGGCCGGATCGTCATGACCTTCCTCGAGAGCTACTTCCCCGTGCCCAGTCAGTTCGAGCGGGGCAGCATCCGCAACCGGGCCCGCTGAGCGGGGACCGCGACACCGCCCCTAACGCGGCGGAAGGTCCGGTCCCCGACGGCGCTCCTCCGCCTGGTGGTCGGCAGGTCGGCCGGCAGCGATGCGGCCGGAGGGCAGGGTGGGCGCGTCCAGCCGGGGACCGACCCGGGGTTTGTGCACCACGGCCGCGTCCGCATGCCTGCCGACCCGGAGTGCGGGTGTCGTCGGCGCGTCCAGCTGCCTGCCGCGCCGGTCGGCACCGCGAGCCTGTCGCCACAGGTCGGTGGCCCCGATCTTCCGGCGTTCGGCGATCACGTCGTCGGGCAGCTCGAACGGGGCCGGGAAGGGCAGGTAGCGCGGCAGGAAATCGGCCAGCATGCTCTCCTGCTCCTGGAACGCGTTCGGGTCCGAGTCGGTGTCGTTGAGGCAGAAGACGTCGCGGTGCCGACGAGCGAGCAACTCGGTGAGGCGGGCGGGCGTCGAGGGGTGACCGAGGTCGGCGTACTCGTACTCGATGTCGCCGGGGACCGCCTGCGCGGTGAGGTACGCCCAGTACTGGTGCAACGACGACGGGATCGAGAGGTCGCCGTGGTGGCGGAAGCGGTGCTGCGCGGTGGCCGTCACGTCCGCCTGCAGGGTGACCTCGATCTGCCGCATGATGCTGCGCCGGAGCACGAATGGCGTGTGCTTCATCTTCTGCGTGATCGTGACGCCGAACTGCCGCTGGATGTGTCGGCGGTTGTTCTTGCCGGCAGCCTTCACCGGCGGGTCGCTCGGCTTCGCCTCGCCCAGCCCGAACTGCGCCGGTGACAGGAAGAACTTCGCGATCCCGTTGGCGTGGACGAAGTGCGTCGGCAGCAGCGGCCGACCGAGGAAGACGTCGTCGTTGAGGTAGAGGAAATGTTCGGCCAGACCGTCGATGCGGTGCAGCCGGGACTCGATGGCGTGCGAGTTGAACGACGACCGACCGCCGAGGTCGGCGAAGAGGTCGGTGTGCGACACGACGGTGACCATCGGGTGGCTCGGGTCGAGCCAGCTGGGCAACTGACTGTCGGTGATCAGGAAAATCCGGCGTAGCCACGGTGCGAAGCTGTGCAGCGAGCGCATCGAGTACCGCAGCTCGTCCCGGTTGTGGTAGCGCGACGTGTTTGCCGCGATCGCGTGCAGCGGGCCATCGGGGGTGCCGAGTGCGGCCATCTTCCGCTGCAACCACTCCGGGTCGGACCCGTCCACCCACGTGTAGACGGCGTCGATCGGGAAGCCCACCCGGTCCGGCGCCCGGACAGCCAGGTCGCGGCGGGTGCCGTAGCTGTGGTCGTCGGCCTCGGGGACGAAATGGCTCAGCAGTGCCGCGGCGACCCGGACCCGTTGCGCCTCGGCGGGCGCCTCGTCGACCACGCCGTTGCGCCGGGGCGCGCGGACCACGTCCCCGTGCCGGCTCCAAAACTCGATCTCGCACGCGAACTGGACGCCGAGGACCACGCCGGCGCGGAAGTCGGTCACCGGGAACCAGACCTGGAACACCTCGGTCGGCACGGCGTCCGGCTGGTCCCGGCCGGGCTTGACCTGCACCACCCGCACCTGGGCGCCCGACAGCGCCGGCGCGGAGCGGATCAGGCGTCGCACCGCCCCCCGCTGGTCGTCGAGGACGGCGACCGTGCTGCGCAGGTGGTCGTCGTTGCGGATGCAGTGGTATTCGATGCCAGCCGACTCCAGGGCGGTGGTGACGGCGGTGAGGTTGCGGTGCCACTGCCGCAAGGGGGTGGCCTTCGCGACCACCTCGGCGCGGGTACGGATGCCGCCGTCGGAGACCCGCACGTGGGCGCCCAGCGGATGCACGGTGTCGGCACCGCGCCGACGGGAGAACGTGCGCACGAGGCCCATCCGCCGGTGCGCGGGCAGCATGCCCAGCAGGGCGCGGCGTACGGGCTGGGGCATCAGGCGGTAGATGCGCAGGGCGATCATGCTTCGGGCCGTCCCGCCGGGGTGGCCACGTCGTTCGCGGCCACCGTCAGCGCTGCTGCGGGACCGTGGCGTCGACCGCCACCCATTCGGACCGGACCAGTACGTACGCAGCCATCACCGCATGCCTTTCCACAGCTCCCCCGTTACGCCGCGCGACGAGTCGACGCGGTAAGGGGACGCTGTGATCAGCAGCGTACGACCCGCAACCGCACCCGCCTCGCTGGCCAGCCAACCCCGCTCCGGTATCGGGACGGAGGGGCCGCGCAGGTGGCCCCGAGCAGCATATTCACCTGCGTGCCATCAAAGAAGCACAGGACGGATACATGGCATACAAGCGATAGTCGCATAAGAATGATTTGCGCCGATCCGCCCGACTAATCCTGGCCGTTCAGCGGGTACGCCGACACCGGGACGGCCGACTGAACGTGCCGTCATGCTTCTCCCCGCGCGGACACGTAGCCGGTATGGCGGTCCGCGGCGGCGATCCGTCACCTGGCAGAGTGGCGGAGTGACCGAGACCGAGCCCGCCGCGACCCGGGTGCTGCACCCGCCGGCCGGCTACCGGCTCGCCGCGTCGGTCCGGTCGCTCACCTTCAGCCCGTACGACCCGTGCGCGCGCATCGCCGCCGGCACCTTCTGGTGGGCAACCCGCACTCCGGACGGGCCGGCAACGCTGGCCCTGCGGCCGGCCGGCGGCGAACTGGTCGCCGAGGGCTACGGGCCGGGCACCGGGCACGTGCTGGCCCGGGCCGACTCGATCGCCGGGCTCCGCGACGACCTCACCGGCTTCGCCGAGCTGGCCGCGGCGCACCCGCTGGTCGCCCGGTTGGCCCGGGAGCACCGCGGCCTGCGGATGCCGGCCACCGGGCAGCTCTTCCCCCGCCTGCTGCGCGCGGTCTTCGAGCAGAAGGTCACCGGCAAGGAGGCGTACCGGGCGTACGCGGCGACCGTGCGGCACTTCCGCGAGCCGGCGCCCGGTCCACTGCAACCGCTGCTGCTGCCACCCGAGGCCGCCGCGGTGGCCGCCACCCCGTACTGGGTGTTCCACCCGTTCGGGGTGGAGCAGCGCCGGGCCGACACGCTGCGCCGGGTCGCCGCGGTCGCCGACCGGTTGGAGCGCTGCGCCGACGCGACCGAGGCCACCCGCCGGCTGACCGCCGTCGCGGGTATCGGCCCGTGGACCGCCGCCGAGGTGATCCGCACCGCCTACGGCGACCCGGACGCGGTCAGCGTCGGCGACTACCACATACCGAACACGGTGGCCTGGGCGCTCGCCGGCGAGGCACGGGGCGACGACGCCCGGATGCTGGCGCTGCTGGAGCCTTTCCGGGGCCACCGGGGCCGGGTCTGTCTGCTGCTGGAGGCCGCCGGCATCCGGGCACCGAAGTACGGCCCCCGCGCGCCGATCCGCTCGTTCGCCCGGTTCTGACCGGCGGCGCTCAGCGGCCGGCGCAGAGCCGGCGCAGGGTGCGGCCGAGCCACCAGGCGTACCCGTGCTGCACCGCCCGGACGGCTGGGCCGGCGGCGAGCGTGAACCAGCGGTCCGGGCGGCTGAACGCGCGTACCTCGAACCAGACCGCGCCGGTGTCGTCGCGGCCGACCACGAACGCCTCCTCACCGCGCTCCGGGTGCCCCGCCAGGGTGCCGTAGCCGAAGCCGGCGAGCCGGGGCGAGTCCTCGCTCCAGATCACCCGGCAGGGTCCCCAGATGCGGGCCGGACCGATGCCCAGACCGGCGCTCACCACGACTCCCTCGGTGGCCCGCGGGGCGTCGGTGCGCATCCGCACCCCGGCTTCGCGGTGCAGCCGCCAGCTCAGCACGGCCTCGGCCGCCGCCTCGAAACAGCCGGCCGGTAGCGCGAACCGGTGGCGCAGGTGGTGGTATCCGCCGGGCAGCGGCCCGTGCCGCGTGCGTCCCACCTCCGGGTACGTCAGCTCGGCCACCACTCCCCCTCGTCCTCGTCTCGGACAGGGGCCAGGGTACGGCCGGCGCGGGCGGGCCGCCGGTCGAGGACGGCGGCGGCTGTGGTGTGCTGCCCGGATGAGCGTCGAGGCGAGCATCGTCCCGGCCGGTGTCGCGGACGCCGGCGAGATCCTCACCGTGCAGCGCGCCGCGTACCTGACCGAGGCGCAGCACTACACCGACCCGTTCCTGCCGCCGTTGACCGAGACACTGGACGAGATCGCCGCGGTGCTGGCCGGTCCCATCACCGTCCTCGCCGCCCGGGTGGGGCAGCGGCTGGTCGGCTCGGTGCGGGCCCACCTGGACGGCGACACCGCGCACGTCGGGCGGCTCTCGGTCGCCCCGGACCAGCAGGGCCAGGGTGTCGGCGGACGGCTGCTCACCGCGATCGAGGCGGCCTGCGCCGGCCGGGTGGCCCGGTTCACCCTGTTCACCGGCGCGGACAGCGCCCGCAACCTGCGGCTGTACCAGCGGCACGGCTATCGGATCGTGGCGCACCGGCCGGACCCGAACGGCATCCGGCTGGCGGTGCTGGAGAAGCCGGCGGTCAGCCCTGTTCGCACCGACGCCTGAGCCCGTCGGCCTCCAGCCGCAGATAGCGGCGCAGCAGTCCGCCGTACAGCCAGCCGACCGGCATGGCGAGCGGCCCGGACTGGGTGATGGCCAGCTCGACCCGGGTGGGCCTGCCGGGCAGCGGCAGCAGTCGGTGCTCCGCGCGGGTGCGCACCCCGGGCGTGTCGGAGATCCAGGTGAAGGCATGGTCCTCGGTCAGCTCGGTTACCCGCCAGACCGCCGGCCGCAGCTTCGGCTGGTCCAACCGGACGGTCGCGCCGACGGTGAGCGGCCCCGGCTCCCCCCGCTGGGCCTGGCGTACCGAAGCCGTCCACTCGGGCCACCGCTGCACGTCGACCAGGACCGCCCAGACCCGCTGGGGGTCGGCGGCGATCTCCGTGCCGGCTTCAAACCGCATCGCGTCTCCTCCCCGGCGACGCCGCCCGGCGCCGCCGCGCTATGGAGACGAGGCTGCCCGTGGATCGTGACGGTGGCAACCGCCGGCCGGCCCGTGGGGGCGGCGCCGCCGGGAGTCAGGCGGCTTCGTGCAGGTCGGCCAGGCTCAGCGGGGTACGCCGGCGCAACAGTTCCTCCAGCTCGGGCACCGAGCCGACCTCGCCGAGCACGTTCCGGCCGCCGCCGAACCGCTCGGGGTAGCGCCGGGTCAGCCGGTACCGGTAGCGGCCCCGGATCAGCTCCACGCTCACCCGCCACCGCCCGCAGCAGTCACAGACCCACTCGGACATCCCGTGAAACTAGCTCTGACCTGCGGTTATCTGATTCGCCCGGACAGGACGAGCGGCGCGGGGGCGGACACGCCACCCCGCCGCCCACGGTGATCTGCCTCACGACTGTCGGCACCGTCTGATTGACTGGTCGCCGTGGACCTGCCGATCAACCCCCCGGTCGAGCCGATGCTGGCCAAGAGCGTCCCCAAGCTGCCCACCGCGCCCGGGGTGACGTACGAGCCCAAGTGGGACGGGTTCCGGTGCATCGTGTTCCGTGACGGCGACGAGGTGGAGCTGTCCAGCCGGGGCGGCAAGTCGATGACCCGCTACTTCCCGGAGGTGGTCGAGCAGGCCCTCCGGCAGTTGCCCGAGCGGTGCGCGGTCGACGGGGAGCTGATCGTGATCCGGCGGGACGGCCCGGACGGCCAGCCCCGGCTGGATTTCGAGCTGCTGGCCCAGCGCATCCACCCGGCCGCGTCCCGGGTGAAGCTGCTGGCCGAGACCACCCCGGCCGACTTCGTCGCGTTCGACCTGCTGGCCATCGGCGACGAGGCGCTGCTCGACCAGCCCTATCCGCGCCGCCGGGAGCGGCTGGTCGAGGCGCTGGCCGGGGTCCGTCCGCCGGTGCACGTCACCCAGGTCACCACCGATCCGGAGACCGCGCGCCGCTGGTTCGACGTCTTCGAGGGCGCCGGGCTGGACGGGTTGATCGTCAAGCCGGCCGACCTTCCGTACGAGCCGGGCAAGCGGCTGATGGCCAAGGTCAAGCACGCCCGCACCGCGGACGCGGTGGTGGCCGGCTTCCGCTGGCACAAGTCCGGTCCGGTGGTCGGCTCGCTGCTGCTCGGCCTCTATGACGACGCGGGGGTGCTGCACCACGTGGGGGTGAGCGCGTCGTTCAGCATGGCTCGGCGGGCCGAGCTTCTCGACGAGCTGGCGCCCTACCGGGACACCGGCGGCGAGCACCCGTGGGTGCACGGCGACCACGAGCGCGGCCAGCGCATCCCGGGCGGGGTGAGCCGGTGGACCGGCACGAAGAACCTGGAGTGGGAGCCGCTGCGCCCGGAGCTGGTGGTCGAGGTGGGCTACGACGCGATGGAGGGCGACCGGTTCCGGCACACCGCACAGTTCGTCCGGTGGCGACCGGACCGCGACCCCCGCTCCTGCCGCTACGACCAGCTCGACCGCCCGATCCGCTTCGACGTGGACCAGGTGCTGCGCGGCGATCCGGCGGCCACCGTGGACCGGGCCGCCACCGGCCCGGCGTAGCCTGGCCGTCGACCCGATCCCGGAGGACCACGTGACCCGCACCGCCGACCAGCCTCGGATGGCGACCAGTCGCCGGGTCCGTCGTCGTCTCGCCGCCTTCGCCGTGACCGCGCTGCTCACCGCCGGCTGCACCCTGCCGGCCTTCGCGCCGCGTACCGAAGTGGAGGGCGAGGCGGCGCCGGCCGGCGGGACGCCGACCTGGCGGGCCTGCCCGGAGGTCGCCGACGAGTTGGTCGGGCGGGGCGCCCCGAACATGCGCTACGAGTGCGCCCGGATTGCGGTGCCGCGCGACTGGGGCACCGGCGGCGGGGCGACCGCCGGGCCGGGCGCGGGGCAGACCTTCGAGATCGCTCTGCTGCGGGCCCGGTCCACGAAGCAGCGGGCCCGGGTCGGCTCGCTGGTAATCAACCCGGGCGGCCCCGGTGGCTCCGGCGTCGACACCGCCGTCTACCTCTCCTTCGGCACCCAGTTCGGCGGGTTGCCCACCACGATCACCGAGCGCTTCGACATCGTCGGCTTCGACCCGCGCGGGGTGAGCCGGTCCAGCCCGGTCAAGTGCATCTCCGACGCCAACCTGGACGCCAGCTTCGGCTACGACCCCGATCCGACCAGCCAGTCCGCGTTCGACGGCTTCGTGGGGCTCAGCCAGCGGATCGGGCGCGGCTGCGGCGACCGGTACGGCGACCAGTTGCCGCTCTACGGCAGCGAGCAGGCCGCCCGGGACATGGACGCGGTCCGCGCCGCCGTGGGCGACGAGAAGCTCACCTACCTGGGCTACTCCTACGGCACGCTGCTCGGCGCCATCTACGCCCAGCTCTACCCGCAGCGGGTGCGGGCGCTGGTCCTGGACGGCGCGGTCGACCCGCGGCAGCGGCTGGTGGCCGGGTCGGAGAGCCAGGCCCGCGGCTTCGAGCGGGCCTTCGGCAACTTCGCCCGCTGGTGCTCCGCCAACGCCGCCCGCTGCCCGATCGCCCCGGACGCGCGCGCCGCCGTCACCACGGCGATCGACAAGGCCCGCGTCTCGCCGGTGCGCGGCGACGACGGGCGGGAGGCCACCGCCGGCTGGGTCTTCTACGCGGTCATCTCCTCGCTCTACACCGAGTCCGGCTGGCAGGAGCTGGCCCGGGCGATCGACCGGCTGGCCGAGGGCGACCCGAAGGACGTGTTCCGGCTCGCCGACGCGTACGCCGGCCGGGGCGACGACGGGCACTACTCGAACCTGTTCGACGCCAACCTCGCCATCAACTGCGCGGACGAGACGGAAAAGCCGAGCCGGGAGCAGATCCGCCAGTTGCAGTCGCAGTGGCGCACGAAGTATCCGCTGTTCGGGCCGGCGCTCGCGGTCGGCATGCTGAGCTGCGTCGAGTGGCCGGGCGGGAGGGACGCGTACCCGACCGGCCAGGCGGCCGGCGCGCCGCCGATCGTGGTGGTCGGCACCACCGGCGACCCGGCGACGCCCTATGAGCAGACCGGTCGGCTCGCCTCGATGCTCGGCGTCGGCCGGGTGCTCACCTGGGAGGGTGAGGGGCACACCGCCTACCCGCAGACCTCCTGCATCACCGCCGCGGTCGACGCCTACCTGATCGACCTGACCGTTCCCAGGGAGGGGCTGCGCTGCCCGGCCCGGTGACCGTCCCGGTCCGCGGCAGCGGCGGCAGCTCGATGCCCTGCCGGGCGGCCAACTCCTCCAGCAGCGCCCGCATCCGGCGTACGTCGGCCTTGAGCTGCTCCTGCTCCTCGTGCTCGAAGGCGTCGTCGTCGACGATGAGCCGGCTGGCGAAGTGCGCGGTGATCAGCGGGATGACCAGCAGGACCATGGTCGAGATGAGCAGCGCGGCGAGCGTGCGGCCCGCCCAACTGGTCGGCGAGATGTCGCCGTACCCGACGGTGGACGCGGTCACCACCGCCCACCAGACGGCGTCGGCGGGGCTGCGCTGCTCGACCTCGCCATAGATCACCCCGGCCACCACGATCATCAGCAGGTACGACGTGATCAGGGTGCGCGGCGAGTTCGCGAACCACACCAACGCCCGGTAGATCCAGCGGAACGGCAGCAGCAGGGCTTCCATGCCGCCCATGCTGCCCCGCACCGGCAAGCGGCACCGACCCATCCGCCGATGTCGTTGTGCCAGGCTCACCGGCATGACCGATGTGATCTACCGCGAGGCCATCCGGGCCGACCTGCCCGCCGTCATCACCCTGCTCGCCGACGACGTCCTGGGCAAGGCCCGCGACTTCACCGAGGTCGACGAGGCGTACGAGCGGGCGTTCGCGGACATCAGCGCCGACCCCCGTAACCAGCTGATCGTCGCCGAGCAGGGCGGCGAGCTGGTCGGGTGCCTTCAGATCACCTACATCCCGGGGCTCGGCCGGCACGGAGCCGAGCGCTCCCTGATCGAGTCGGTCCGGGTCCGCTCCGACCGACGCGGCCAGGGCCTGGGCCGCGATCTGATGACCTGGGCCGTCGACCAGGCCCGGCAGCGCGGCTGTGCCCTGGTGCAGCTCACCACAGACAAGAGCCGCCAGGACGCGCACCGCTTCTACCTGGGCCTTGGCTTCGTGTCCAGCCACGAGGGCATGAAGCTCGCGCTCTGAGGTCCCGACGGTGGTGTCCCGCGCGACGTCAGCCCTCACCCCACGAGGCCACCACCGCCCGGATCACGCCTGGACCAGCTGACCGTCGCGCAGGTTGAGCACCCGGTCGGCGAGGTCGATCAGGGCCGGGTCGTGCGTGGCCACCAGGGCCGTCATGCCACGGGCGTGCACCACCGCGCGAAGCAGGTCCATGATCGACCGACCGGTCTCCGAGTCGAGCTGACCGGTCGGCTCGTCGGCGATCAGCAGGTCCGGCTCGTTGGCCAGCGCGCGGGCCACCGCCACCCGCTGCTGCTGCCCGCCGGAGAGTTCGTACGGTCGCTGCGCCGCGTGCCCGCCCAGGCCCACCAGCTCCAGCAGCACCGCGACCCGCTGCTCCCGCTCGGCCGCCGGCACCTGGGCCAGCCGCAGCGGCACGCCCACGTTCTCGGCGGCGGAGAGGATCGGCACCAGCCCGAAGGTCTGGAACACGAAACCGACGGTGCCCCGGCGCAGCTGCAACAGCTCCGCCTCACCCGCCGCGGTCACCTCGTGCCCGGCCACCACCACCTGACCGCTGTCGGGCCGGTCCAGCCCGCCGATGAGGTTCAGCAGCGTGGTCTTGCCGGCGCCGGAGCGGCCCCGGATGGCGACCAGCTCGCCACGGTGGGCGCTGAACGAGACGTCCCGCACCGCGTGCACGGCGTGCTCGCCCCGGCCGAAGGTCCGGCTCACGCCGCTGACCCGGACCACCTCGCCGGGCGCGGACCCGGTCCGCCCGTCGGCCCCGGCCGCACCACCGGGCCAGGCCGCTCCCGCCACCACCATGTTCCGACGGCTCACGCCCGTGCCTCCTGCCCACCCGTGGCCCGGTCACCGGGCCGTACCTGCACATGGTCCGGCTCCAGGTCGAGCCGAACCCGCTCCCGCAGCGCCAACGCGTCGACGAAGGCGGCCGGCAGCTGCATCCGGCCGTTCCGGTCCAGCACCGCGTACTCCTCGCTGACCAGCTCGGTGCTGCCGTCCGCGCCGACGCGCGCGGTCCGGCGTACCTCTGAGGCGGTCCGGCCGTCGCGGATCGCGACGGTCCGGCGGACCTGCGTGGCCACGGCGTGGTCGTGGGTGACCACCACGATGGTCACGCCCAGCTCGGCGTTGATGGTGCGCAGCGCCCCGAAGACCTCGGCGCCGGTCGCCTCGTCCAGCTCGCCGGTCGGCTCGTCGGCGAAGAGCACCTCCGGGTCGTTGGCCACCGCCACCGCCACCGCGCACCGTTGCTGCTCGCCGCCGCTGAGCTGCCCCGGTCGCCGGTCCGCGCAGTAGCCCACCCCGACCATGTCGAGAAGCTCCCGGGCTCGTTGCCGCCGGGCCCGCCCGGAGCGCTTGCCCGCGAGCTGCATCGGCAGCTCGACATTCTCCAGCGCGGTCAGGTACGGCAGCAGGTTGCGGCCGGTCTGCTGCCAGACGAACCCGACCAGCTCCCGCCGGTAGCTGAGCCGCCGCTTGGCCGACAGCGCGAGCAGGTCGTAGTCGGCCACCCGGGCGATACCGGCGGTCGGGGTGTCCAGGCCGGACAGGATGTTGAGCAGCGTCGACTTGCCCGAGCCGGAGGCACCGACGATCGCCACCAGCTCACCCCGGTCGATGACCAGGTCGAGCCCCTGCAGGGCGACCACCTCCACCCCCTCGGTCTTGAAGATGCGCACCAGGCCGTCGCAGACGATGTGCCCACGGAGCCGGTCCTGGCCGCCGGCCCGCTCAGCGGCGCGTTGCGCGGCCCGCTGTTGCAGGGCGGCCAGGTCGGGCACCAGTGGAGTCTGGGCGGTAGCGGTCATCTCAGCTCTCCTCTCCGAGCCGAAGCACCTCACCGAGGCGCAACCGGCGGTTGTTCAGGGCTTCGACGGCGACCGCGAAGCCGAGGGCGACCGCCCCGAGCACGAGCACCGCGGCGACCAGGCTGGGTTCGAAGGCCACCCGGACCGGCATACCACTGGTGAACGCGGACAGGCCGAGCACCGGGTTGAGCAGCAGGGGCAGCACCGCGCCGACCAGCGCGCCGGTCAGCACCGACACCGCGACCAGCGGGGTCAACTCGACCAGCAGCAGCCCCCGCCACTGCCGGCGGGACAGGCCGAGGGTACGCAGCCGGGACAGCACCTGGCCCCGGGCTCGCGCACCGGCCAGCACGGTGAACGCGATGGCCAGCAACCCGAGGACGGTGCCGCCGACGGCGCCGGCCACGAACCCGAAGGCCAGTACGCCGTTCGCGCCACCGTTACCGAGATCCCGCCGGACGCCCGCCCGGGTGTCGACGGTGACCCCGATCGGCCGGTCCTTGCCGGTCACCGCCCCGGTGCGCTGGTACCGCTCCTGTCCCTGGTCACCGGCCTGGCGCAGCGCCTCCGGGTCCAACCGGTCGCCGGCGACCAGCAGGCTGGTCGGGACGGGCGTGGTGTTCCGCGCAGGCAGCGCCTGCCAGGGCAGGATGACGAACCGGCCGCTGTTCGACGACAGCAGCGGGAAACTCTCCTCGGTGCCGGCCACCCGGAACTCGTACCGCTCGCCCTGCACCAAGATGAACGCGGAGTGGTCCAGCTTGGCCTTGGCCAGGTCGGCCGCGACCGCCGGGGAGACGATCGCCGGCAGCGGCCCCGGTCCGGGCCGAGCGGTGCGCAGCGCGGCCGGGACCGACAGGTCCACATCGGATTCTCGGGCCACCGTGTCCAGTCCCAAGCCGTCGACCAGCAGCACGGTCGTCTGCGCGACCCGCGCGTCGGTGCCGAGTTCGTCCACCGCAAGTCGCTCATCGGACTCGAACAGCACCCGCGTGACGGCTCGCACCCCCGGCAGACGGCCCAGCTCGTCGACGGTGTCGGGTGCGAAGCGCTCCCCGCGGATCACCGCGTCGGCGGGCACCACCTGCTCGGCGGCCCGTTCCCGGCTCGCGCCGACGCCGGCGGCGACCACGGCGCAGAACGCCGCGGTGCCGATCGCCAGCACCACGACGACCAGCGGGGCGGCGACGGCCGACCGGCCGGCCCGCGCCGTGCCGAGGAAGGCCACGCTGCCCCGGGTCCGCGCGGCCAGCCGGCTGACCAGCAGCAACGGCCAGGGGTACGCCCGCAGCGCGAGCACCGCCGCCGCGACCGCGAGCAGCACCGGCACCGACACCAGCAGCGGGTCCACCTCGCCGAGGGTGAGGCCGCGCCGGCGCAGCAGCACCGCGGCGAGCCCGGCGAGCAGCAGCAGGGAGACCTCGACGGTGAGCCGGCGGGCCGACGGGCGTACCCGGATCAGGTCACGACGGGCCGCCCCACCGGCCGGTACCGCCAGTGTCGCCAGCGGCAGCGCCAGGGTGACCAGGACGGTCGCCGCGGCGGCGTACGGCGCGGTCGGGTCCGGAACGCCGGGGAACAGGGTGCCCAGCCACCAGCCCACCGCGGCGGCTATCGGCACCACCAGCAGTGACTCGGCCAGGCTGCGGCGGGCACCGGCGGTGGCGGCGCCACCGCGGGCCCGCAGCAGAACGAACTCCGAGCGACGCCGCCGGGTGGCGAGGGTGGCCGCGAGCACGATCAGCCCGGCCAGGGTGGCCAGCACGCCGGCCGCGATCACCGCGAGCAGGGTACGGGCGGCGTTGACCTGGGCGGCGAACGCGCGCAGCGGAACATCGACACCCTGGGTCAACGTGAGGCTCGACGGTTTGCTGCGCTGCGTCTCCTGCAGGCCGTCGATCAGCTCATCCACGTGGCGCGCGTCGATCCGGTCGACGCCCAGCCGGTACCGCCAGTCGGACCGCACCGACCAACCGGCCGCAGCCCGCTTGTTGAGGGCCGACTCGGCGATCACACCCACGACGATCAACGGCTGGCCGTCCCCGATCGGTTCGATGATTCGCTGTATCGGTGGCAGCCCGTCCCAGATGCCGTTCGCAGGGTCGACGGGGCGGAACAGCCCGACCACCACCACCGGGGCCGCGTCGGTGAGACCGGTTTGGGTGGCGTTACCGATGCGCAGTTGGCTGCCGGTCCGCAGGTTGAGCTTGCGGGCCACGTCGACGTGGAGCGCCACCTCGATCGGCCGACCGGGGACGTACGTCTCGTTCGGCCACGCCCCCTCGACGAGGGTGCCGGCCTGCTGGATGCCGGGGACGGAACGCAGACTCAGGTCGACCAGCAGTTTGCGGGCTGCCAGGTCGGGGCCGACCAGTCGGGCCGGCGCGACGTCCACGCTGAACCACTGCTCCTCCACCGCCGAGCGCACCGGCGGCGGCATCTGCTCGGCCAAGGCCTCGGACCGTCCACGGGCGTCGGCCATGACCGACTCCACCGGAGAGGCGGTCAGGAACTCGGAGGTGTACGAGAGGTCCCGGCGGGCGGCCGGCTCGCTGTTCAGCTGGGCGCGCAGCCCCTGTTCGGCGAGCCGGTTGACCAGCCGGGGCACCCCGCTGATGAGCAGCGTGACCACCAGGGTCAGCACCGCCAGGAGCAGGAACTGCCCACCGTACGCCCGGACCCGCCGGACGGCCGCGCCGACGCTCATCGTTCTCCCCCGATTCGCAGCTGCACCGCCGCCACCCGCTGTCGGATGCCGGTGGCTATGAACGCGCTGAAGGCGAGCGCCGCCAGCAGTAGACCGACCGCGGTCACGCCGATCGGCACCCAGGGCAGCGCGAACGTCGCCGGGGGAACCGGCCGGCCGGCGGCCGGGGTGAGGATGACCAGCGGGGCCATGGTGGGCCCGACCGCGGCGCCGAGCAGCAGCCCGACCCCCACGCCGATGCCGGCGAGGAAGGTCTGTTCGGCCAGCAGCGCCCGGGCCAGCAGCCGAGGCGTGGCGCCGAGGGTGTGCAGCACCGCGAACTCGCTCAGCCGGCGCCGCGCGGTGGCCCACACGTCCACCATGAGGCCGACCAGGGCGAGGAGCACCGCGCCGAGCGCCGCGGCGAGCATCCCGGTCCGGGACCCGCGCCAGTACGGGTCGTCGGCGGCCGACTCGATGACCGCCTCCCGGTTGAGCACGGTGACGCCCGGCAGCTCGCTGGCCGCTCGGGCGGCGGCCGTCGGGTCGTCGGCGCCGACCCACCACTCCGGTACGGGTCGCACCGCGCCGCCCCGAATCAGCGTGTCGACCGCCGCGGGCAGGTCGAGCAGCACCCCCTCCCCGGTGGTGGCCGGCACGGCGGTCAGCTCACCGACCAGGCGGACCCGGAGCGTCGCCCCGGAGAGCGTCAGGTCGACGGTGTCGCCGACGCTCAGGCTCAGTGCGTCGCGTACCCCGGGGGTCATCAGCACCGGCACGGGCGTGCTGTCGTCGGCCGGCACGACGGCGAACCGGGTGGGTGGCTGGTACGCGAACTCCCCGCCCGGAATCACTTCCACCGCGTTGACCGCCGCGAACCCGGTGGCAGTGGTCACCACCGGCGAGGACTTCTTGCCGGGGACCGTCATCACCCAGTCACCCGTCAGCCCGGCGGGCCGGGTCGTGCCGTCAGCGGCGACCACCGTCAACCCGTCCACCTGGAGCCCGTAGGAGTTGCCGGCCGCCCGCCCGCCGTCGGCTTCGAACCCTGCCAGCCGCAGCCGTGCCCCGCCCACGTCGGGCAGTCGCACGGTGAACCGGGTGGCCGGGCCAGCACTGTCGGAGTCGGCTACCGGCAGCCGCAGGGCGAGCCCGTTGGAGCTGGTGACCAGCAGCGTCACCGCGACCCGGAGCGGCTGTTCGGCCCTGCTCACCGGGGTGCGGACCGTGCCGGTGATCGCGCGGGCGTCGGCGGGCAACTCGATGCCCGCGGGCTCCCCCCGCGCCCCGACCATCCGCTTGTACTGGTCCGACACCGGTTCGTCGCTCAGCCGGTCGGCGAGTCGGACGACGCCGGGGGCGCTGGCCGGGTCGACGCCGATCACGGTGGCCGGCAGGTCCTCCCGGCCGACCCGCGTCTCGTCCCGCCACGCCGGCAACACCCGGTCCACGCCCGGCAGCGCGGCGAGTTGACCGGCGCGGCTCGGCGGGGCTGACCCGGTCCGTTCGGTCACCCGCAGGTCGGCGCCGACCGTGTGACTGGCCTGCTCAACCTGGGACCGCTCCCCCGTGCTGATCAGGGACCAGGCCAGGGTGCTGCCGCCGACGGCGAGGGCGAGGAGCAGCACCGGGCCGGCGTGTGGACGCCGACCGGCCTGCCACATGCCGAACATGGTGGCCGTCCAGGGCCGTCGGTCGACGAACCGCTCGGCGAACCGCGTGAGCGGCGGGAGCACCCGCAACGCCAGCACGGCGCCGGCCAGCACGCCGAGCGTGGGGGCGGCGATCAACAGCGGGTCGAGCCCGAGCCGGCCACCCGAGCCGGCCAGCGGGGAGGCGTACCGGCGCAGCTGCACCCAGGCGAGCACGGCGAGCGCAACCAGCACCAGGTCGACGCTGGCCCGCTGGACGCTCGCGGCCCGGTTCGGCCGCGACCGGGCGGCCATGTCCGCCACGTACGTGCCGGCGCTGCGCAGCGCCGGAAGAACCATGGCGACCAGGCAGCCGGCCGCGGCGGCCGCGGCGGCCGCCCAGACCAGGGTGGTGTTACCGCCGGCGGTGGAGAGTTCCGCCGACCCGCCGGGCCGGATGTACCGCAGCGCCTCACCGGCGATCAGCGGGCCGAGCACGGCGGCCGGGGCGACCACCAGGGTCGCCTCGCGGGCGGCCAGGCCGGCCAACTGCCGGCGAGCGGCGCCACGGGCGCGCAGCAGCGCGGTCTGGGAGCGGCGATCCTCGTGCAGCAGGGCCGCGACCAGCACCAGCGCGTACCCGCCGAGCACCAGGATGAGCAACAGCGGGGTGGCGAGCGATGAGCGGCCCACCAGGTCGGCGCGGGCGATCCGGTCCAGCAGCAGTTCCATCTTGGTCACCGCCTGCCCGGAGCTGCCCAGTTGAGCGGCCTCGGGCACCGCCGTGGTGGCCTCGGTGAGGGCTTTCCGCATGGCCGGCAGGTCGGCGGCGTCGACGCCGCCGAGGTCCGGTTCGGCCAGCCAGGACGCCGACACCGAGCCCGGGAAGGTGGCCGCGAAGTCAGCCGGGTCGAGCGCGAACGGCCCGTACGAGGTGGTGGATCCGACGCCGCCCTCCCCCACTCCGGGGGCCAGCAGCCAGTACGCGTCTGTCGGGTCGCGGGGCCGCCAGGTGCCGGCGACCACGAGTTCGCCGCGCTGTTCGGTCGACCGGTCGCGCACCGGGACGCGTTCGCCGACACTCAGGCCCAGCTGGCCGGCGACCCGCTCGGGGAGGCTCACCTGGATCGGGTTCGCCCCGGGCCGGGGCCACGCCCCGCTGGTCAGCTCCGCGTGCCCGGCCAGGTCGTCGAACGTGGCCACATTCGCGAAGATGGGCTCGTCGTCGGTGCGGGGCACGGGTCCGAGGTCGCCGGTCAACTCCCGGCCGGTGCCGTACCGGGCCGCGGCGACGGTGACCGGGACGCCGGCGAACCCGCCGTCGAATCCGGCCCGCACGGCCTCGTCCCGGGCGGCGAACTCGGCGGCGTCGCGCCCACCGGAGCCGCTGACCAGCAGGCCGCGCTCCTCGGCCGGCGAGGCTGCCACCAGCGCCCGCTGCCCGGCGTCCACCGCGCGGCGGTTGTAGTCGGAAAGGCCGGTGACCAACACGACGGCGACCAGGGCGGCGATCACCGCGGCAACCAGCAGACCGCGCGCCTCGCGGGCCCGCCTCCACACCAACTTCATCCGACGCCTCCCCTGGCCCTGGCGGGCCGACGACCATCAAGACAGGCCATCTACCGGGAAAGGTTCGCGCCCGTTACTTGATCGTTACTCGGGAGCGTCTGGTGGGCTCGGCCCGCACGCCAGGACGGCTAGCTGCCGCCCCGAACGTTCCGTATTCCGAACGCAACCGCGCCGATCACCAGCACGACGCCCAGGAACTGGAGGCCCGGCGAGTCGTCGGCCTCGCCGTGCACGATGGCGGCGACGCCGAGCGCGGTCGCGAGAATGGCCGCGACGGTCAGGACGTACCTCATGAGGTCTCCTCTTCAACCCACTCGAGCAGGTCGCCGGGCTGGCATTCGAGCACCCGACACATCGCTTCCAGCGTGCTGAAGCGGACGGCCTTGGCACGGCCGTTCTTCAGCACCGCCACGTTGGCTGGCGTGAGCCCGACACGTTCGGCGAACTCACCGACGCTCATCTTGCGCTTGGCCAACTCGACGTCGATGCGGACGACGATGGGCATCAGATCACCGCTTCCATGTCGGTCCGCAGCGTGGTTGCCTGCCGCAGCAGCGCACGCATCACCACCATCAGGAGCCCCAGCACGGTGACGCCCACCGTCAGGAGGAACAGCAGGAGTGGCACTCCCGGGTCATCCGCGTTGAACCCGACGTAGAGAAAGACACCCACGAGCACCACCCACGCGGCGGCGATGGCCCACACGATCGCGTCCACCCACTTCAGGGACGCCTCGGTGAAGATGCGGTCGTCCTTGACCAGGCTGAGCAACTTCCACGTCGAGACGATGACCACCTGGACGCACAGCACCCAGAACACCGCCACGGCAGTCGCCGGCCACCGAAGGTAGGCGTCGTCCGGCGACTCCTGGGCCATGTGCGCGAACTGCCCCGGCAGCGAGAAGGTCTGGAACAGGACCAGGACCCCGAACAGCACCACGAGAAAGACCCGGAGAGCGGCAACCGCTCGATGTTCTGTCACCATGCATCGAGCTTCGCTCGCTATCTATCGAAAGTCAATCGGTATGTTGTTTCCTGTACTGAGTGAGCCGGCAGGTCTGCCGCGAGCAACGCCTGATATTGACCCTGGCGGTATCGGCTCCTCACGTGCGCCGGTGGTATTGGTTGCGACGCGGAAGCTGCTCGGGATCCAGCCAGGCCGGCGGCACGAACTCCGGGTCGCCGTCGCCAGCGAGTTGGACCGCCCAGTCGGTCTGGTGGACGTGTCAGTGGTGGTGGCCGCAGAGCAGCACCGCATTGTCGAGGCTGGTCGGACCGCCGTCGGCCCAGTGGTCGATGTGATGGGCGGCGCACCAGCGGGGTGGTCGGTCGCAGCCCGGGAAGGCACAGCCGCCGTCCCGCAGCACCAGTGCCCGCCGCAGCGGGCCGGTGACGAGGCGACGTTGTCGGCCCACGTCGAGAACCTGGCCGGCACCGCCGAGCACCGCGGGCAGGATGGCGGCATCGCAGGCGAGCCGGCGCACCGTGTCGGGGGTGAGCTGCAGGCCGATGTCGAGGGCGCCGGCGTGCAACTGCCGCGTCAGTCCGTCGTAGCTGGTGGTGACGACAACCTGGGCGCTCTCGCCGCCGTGCTCCGGCAGCCCACCGGTGCGCAGCGCGAGCCGACACACGTCGGCGAGAGCGTCATGGCGGCGCTGCCCGGCGGAGCGGGTGTCGTCGGGCCCGGAGGGTGCGCTGAGCGGGTCGATGACGGCGCGCAGCAGCGCGGCGCCCTCCGCGTCGAGGGTGCCGGTGAGCCGTAGCCGCTCGCCGGCCTGCTCGGAGATGGTGACGTGCCGGTCGCGCGCAGCCCGGGCGGCCTCGGCGGCGAGGGCCGCCGCGGCGCCGTCGTCGGCGAGGTCGTCGGCGAGGTCGGGAGCGACATGGTCGAGAATCCGGGCACCCATCCGGCGCAGCAGCGACGGGTCGAACTGCTCGGCCCACTCGACCAGCAGGCCAACGGCCTTGTCGGCCACCTCGGCGCCCGCCGAGGCCGACACCACGGCGGCCGTGCCGGCGATGACCCGGGCCTGCTCCACAGTGACCGCCCCGCTCGCCAGAGCGTCGCGCACGCCGGACGGAGCCGCCTCGACTGAGGCGGCGAGGCCGACCAGCCGACGGGCGGCGGAGACGTCGAGTCGCAGGCGGTGGCGCAGCCACACCGCCGACGAGGACGCGCCCTGCGCGACCAAGGTGCCCCGACCGTGCAACTGCCGAACAACCGCCAACTGCGCTGCCGCCAGCCGCTGCTGAAGCCGGTGCGTGGCATCGAGCGCCGCGATCAGATCGTGCTCGGAGAGCGCCCAGACGGCGGCGTCGACGCAGGCCGCCACCGCAATCTCCGCCCGCGCCAACTCATCGATCACACCCAAATTTTAGAACAGGTGTACGACAGTTCCCGGCCGCGCCGAGGGCCCTTCTCAGCCTTCGGCCAACTCCGGCCGATGCTCCCTGATCCAGGCCATCACATCCGACTTCCGCCAGACCTTTCCCTGCACCAGGTCCGCCACCGGATCCGGGAAGTTCCGGTGACTGGTGATCACGTACACCCGCTGCTTGCTGATACCGCCGAGCATCACGCGAATCTCCGCAGCGCCCACCAGCTCCATACGGCGGACCGTAAACAGTTGACCAGACTCCTTGACCCGAGGCAACGCCTCGGTCACCGTAAAGGGTATGCCCGCGCCGAACACCTCACCCGCCGATTACCGCGGTCCACTGAGAAACCTTCATCCCGTGCACCAGCACCTGCCGCGCCGACCCCTGTGGCTCTGCCGGGTGTGCGCTGCCCCCTGGCCGTGCGCCTCCGCCCGGATGCTGATGCGGGTGGAGTACCGGGCAGACCGGGTGGCATTGTCGATCTACATGGCCGGTCAGCTGTTCGACGCCACGGCCGACCTGTACAGGCTCAACCCCAACCCCGCACCCGACCCGCAGGAGTTGTTCAACCGGTTTCTGGCATGGACGGCCCAGCCGCCGCCATGAGGCAGGGGTCGGTCAGGCGCTGTCGTCGCCAGGGGTGCGCTTGGCGCGGCTGGGCTGGACCCGCTTGGGCTCGCCGGGCATCTTCGGGTGGTCCGGCGGGTACGGCAGGTCGCCCTGGCCGGCGGCGGCGTCCCGCTCGGCCCACTCCAGCAGCGGGGTGATGTCCCACGGGGTGTCGTCGATGCCGGCGTGCGGGTCGGCCCGCTCCTTGAGCCGGGCCGGGACGGTGCGCAGGTCGAAGTCGTCGGGGTCGACGTCGGGCAGCTCGTCCCAGGTGACCGGGGTGGAAACGGTGGCACGCGCGTTGGCCCGCAGCGAGTACGCGCAGGCGATCGTCCGGTCCCGGGCCATCTGGTTGAAGTCGACGAAGACCCGGCTGCCCCGCTCCTCCTTCCACCAGGCGGTGGTGACCAGCTCGGGGCAGCGGCGCTCCACCTCCCGGGCGAGCGCGATGGTCGCCCGGCGCACCTCGGTGAACGTCCAACGTGGGGCGATGCGCAGGTAGACGTGCACGCCCCGACCGCCGGAGGTCTTCGGCCAGCCGGTGGCGCCCAGCTCGTCGAGCACCGCGCGGACCTCCCCGGCGGCCCGCGCCGCGTCGGCGAAGTCGGTGCCGGGCTGCGGGTCCAGGTCGATGCGCAGCTCGTCGGGGCGGTCCACGTCGGCGGCGCGCACCGGCCACGGGTGGAACACGATCGTGCCCATCTGTGCCGCCCAGGCCACGTGGGCCAGATCGGCCGGGCAGAGCTCAGCCGCGCTCCGGCCGCTCGGGAAGGTGATCTCCGCGGTCGTCACCCAGGGCGGGACACCCCGGGTCGGCACCCGCTTCTGGAAGAACATCTCGCCCTCGACGCCCTCGGGGAAGCGTTGCAGCGTGGTGGGCCGGTCCCGCAGGGCGCGCATGATCCCGTCGCCGACCGCGAGGTAGTAGTGGAAGACGTCCGCCTTGGTGAAGCCCCGCTGCGGGAAGATCACCCGGTCGGGACTGCTCAGTCGGACGGTGTGCCCGGCCACCTCGACCTCGGCGACCGCTGCCTTGGTGCCACCCATCCCGCGACCTTATGCCACGCCCCCGACGTTCGACGTACGGTTGGGGCGTGAGTCTTGACGACAACGAACTGCCCCAGACCGATGACGAGTGGCGGGTCCGGCTGACCCCCGAGGAGTTCCACGTGCTCCGGGAGGCCGGCACCGAACGCCCGTGGACCGGTGAGTACGTGGACACCAAGACCGCTGGCGTCTACAACTGCCGCGCCTGCGGGCTGGAACTCTTCTCCAGCGACACGAAGTTCGACTCGCACTGCGGGTGGCCGAGCTTCGACGACGCCATCCCGGGTCGGGTCAAGGAGATCGAGGACCGCAGCCTCGGCGCGGTCCGTACGGAGATCCGTTGCGCCCGCTGCAACAGCCACCTCGGGCACGTCTTCCACGGCGAGGGCTTCACGCCGAAGGACACCCGGCACTGCGTCAACTCGGTCTCCATCCGGCTGGAATCGCGCTGAGCTGAGCAGCCACCGCGCGGCGGGGCGTCAGCGGCGTACCCCGGTCACCGCCGCGCGGCCGGCGGCCCCGGTCAGCAGCTCGACCTCGGCGGTGCGGGACTGCTCGATCCGCCGGGCCAGGTCGCGAACCTGCTCGCTGCGGCCCACGTCGACCTGGGCCCGGGCCAGGTCGGCCGCCGCCCGCTGGTGGTCGGCGAGCACCTCGCGCAGCACCCGGTCGACGTCGGCGTCCGATGCGGCCCGTAGCCGGTCGAGCGCGGCGTCGTCGCCGTGTCCGGCGTGGTGGTGCGCGCCCGCGCTGGCACTCGGGCCCGCCGTGAGCAACCAGCCGCGCATGGCGGCCAGCTCATCCGCCTCGGTCGCGTCGATGGCGGCGGCCAGGGTGCGCAGCGAGCCGTCCCGCACCCGGTCCCGAGCCAGCCGGACGATCTCCAGGGTGCGTTCGCTGTGCCCGACCATCGTGGTCAGGAAGACCACGTCGATGCCGCTCAGCGCGTCCCCGGCCGCTGCCGACCCGGCCGGGGACGTGGGCGCCGGTTGAGGCACGGCCGACGGGGTCGACGCGGGCGGTCCGGCGCAGGCGGCGGTGAGCAGCAGCACGGCGAGCAGGGGCGCCAGCGGGGTTCGGCGGGTCATGCCGGGTTGCTCCGATCACGCGAGGACGGCGACACGGGTGCGACCGGGGCCGCACCCGTGCGGTCAGACCTGACTCCAGAGCGCCGGCACGTTCGGCGGCTCCCACCCGGCGATGGCGGTGTGCGCCTGCCGGCAGCGGTACGTCGACCCGCCGTAGGTGGCCTGGTCACCGACCTGATACGCCCGACCGGCCGCCCAGGTGCCGCCCGCAGGCGGGTTGGTCGGCGTCGGGGTGGGGGTCGGCCGCGGGGTCGGAGTCGGGGTGGGGGTCGGTGTGGGGCTGGGCCCCGGGCCGCCACCGCCGCCGATCTGCACGTCGATGCAGGAGTAGAAGGCGTTCGCGGTGTCGGCGATGTTCCACACCGCGAGGATCTTCTGCCGGCCGGAGAAGCCACCGAGGTTGACATTGTGCGAGACGGTGGCGCCCGGCTGTTGGCCGTTGCCGTTGACCGAGGCGACCCGGGTGTTGCCGATCCAGTACTCCCAGTTGCTGGTCGCGTGCCGGGCGGTGTTCACCCACGTGAAGGTCAGCGAGCTGCCGACCGACGTCGCCGGCCAGCCCCGGCTGTCGTCGTTGAGGACGGCGAAGTGGGCGATGCCGGCGTGGCAGCTGCGGAGGCCCTTGGGCCCCTCGACGCTCTGCGGCTCGTACTTGATCTGCCCACAGTCGGGCACCCGGCCCTGGGCGCAGAGCGCCTGCCGGCTCGGTGGGGCGGACACGTAGCCGTGCGCCTGGGCGGGCGCGGCGACGGTGAGGGTGGCGGCGACGGCGCCCGCCGCCACCAGCGGGACGGTGATTCTTCGACGCATCGGGGCAGCTCCTTCTCCAGGTCCGGTGAGTGCCCCTCAACGTAATTTTAACTTTGTTAACAGTAAAGACCCCCATCGATAAATACATCGATGGTGACGAGTTTTCTGTCAGAGCCGGAGCAGGCCACCCCGCTCGTCGACCTGGTCGGCCGACTCGTCGTCCAACCAGACCCCACCGCTGGCGAGGTAGCGGAACCGGTACTCGCCCGGCCCGAGCCGCACGGTCACCGTCCGGGTGCCGTCGCGGCGGCTCACCAGCTCGTGCCGACCGGGCTCCCAACCGTTGAAGCAGCCCACCACGCTCACCGGGCCGGACGGGATGTCCCGGGGCAGGCAGAAGGTGACCCGGGTCTGGTTGCCGAAGAGTTTGTTGCGCTTGATCATTGCGATCCCTCCCGGTGCTGCGGCGGTTCACTCGGCCTAACGGACGACACGCCGGAGCCGACACGCCGCTGAGGTCGTCCGGGTAGCGGCATTCCGCCCGGTACCGCCACACGGCGAGGCATTCTGAAGACACATGTCCTGATACGGGGGTTTCTATGGCTACGTGCGAGGTCTGCGGCAACGACTACTGGATGGCGTTCGAGGTGCGCACGGTCAGCGGCGACGTGCACACCTTCGACTCGTTCGAGTGCGCGATCCACCGACTGGCACCGATCTGTGAGCACTGCGAAATCAAGATCGTCGGGCACGGCGTGGAGGTCAACGGCCGGTTCTTCTGCTGCGGGCACTGCGCCCGCGCGGTCGAGGGCGCCGAGGGCGCCGAGATCCGCGACGCCGTCGGGGCACGCCCCGCCTGATCCCGCCCCTGCGGTACGGTCGTGGAATGCGGCCGTTCCTGGGCGTCCTGCCCCCGCCGCGCTCCTGACCGGAGCGCCGCGCCTCTCGCCGAGCGGTCACTGACCCGACTCGGCCACCTCGCCGTACGCGCTCCGTCGACGTCGTCCCGTCAACGGCTCACCCTTTCGGAGCGCACCCGTGTCCACCTCCCGTACCGCGCCGCCGGCCGCCCCGGCCCCGGCCGTCACCCAGGCCCGCACCGGCCTGATCCAGATCACCGTCACCGGAGTGCTGTGGGGCACCACCGGCGTAGCGGTGCAACTGTTGCGCGAGAGCACCGGGCTCAGCCCGGTGAGCATCGGTTTCCACCGCCTGGCCATCGCCGCGCTCGTCCTGCTGGCGTGCACCGCCGGTCGGCTCGGCGCGATCCTGGCCGCCCTGCGCGCGGCGCCGGTGCCGCTGCTGCTCACCGGCGTGGGCCTCGGCCTCTACCAGGCGCTCTACTTCGCCGCCGTGGCCCTGGCCGGAGTCGGCGTGGCCACCGTGGTCAGCCTCGGCCTCGCCCCGGTGCTCGCCGCGGCGTGGGAATCGGTGCGGGCCCGCCGGATGCCCGGCCCGCTGCGGCTCGGGACGCTGGGTGCCGCCGTGGCCGGCCTCGCCCTGATCACCGGTGCCACCGCGGAGCCCACCACGGCGGCGCCCGCCCCGCTGCTCGGCCTGCTCGCGGCGGCCGGATCCGGCCTCGGCTACGCCGTGACCACCCTGATCACCCGGCAGGTGTCGCAGCGCACCGCGCCGATGACGCTGACCACCATCTCCACCGTGATCGGTGCGCTGACCCTGGCCCCGCTGGCGCTGGTCGCCGGGGTCGGCGTACCGGTACGCGTCGACACCGTGGCGCTGCTGCTGCACCTGGGCGTGATCACCACCGCGGTGGCGTACGCGCTGTTCTACGCCGGGCTGCGCACCACCGCGGGCAGCGTCGCCGCTGTACTGACCCTGCTCGAACCACTCACCGCGGCGGCGCTGGCCGTGGCGTTGCTGCACGAGCCGCTCCCGCTGCCGGTGATCGTCGGCGGCGCGCTGCTGCTCACCGCCGTGGCCGCCACCTACCTCGCCCCCACCCGGGCGGACGTACCGTGACCATCGGCAGGACGCCTCGGGCCCCGCCCGACCGGACGGCCTACCATCGGTGGGTGCCCCAGCAGACCATCGAGGTCCGGACGGCGTCCTTCGCCGACCTGAACGCCCACACCTTCCACGACCTGCTCAAGCTGCGCATCGACGTGTTCGTGGTCGAGCAGCACTGCCCGTACCCGGAGCTCGACGGACGGGACGTGGAACCCGGCACCCGGCACCTCTGGCTGACCGACGGCGGCGCGCCGCTGGCGTACCTGCGGATCCTGGCCGACCCGGACGGCGTCGCCCGGATCGGCCGGGTGGTGGTGGCCCCCGCCGCGCGCGGCGGCGGGCACGCCGGCCGGCTGATGACCGCGGCGCTGGAGGTGGTGGGCAACCGGCCCTGCGTGCTGGACGCCCAGTCGCACCTGGTCGCCTTCTACACCCGGCACGGCTTCACGGTCAGCGGCCCCGAGTACGTCGAGGACGGCATCCCGCACACCCCGATGCGTCGCGACGGCATTGACGGCTGACGATCTGCCTGGCATCGTGCCGGGTAGAGCCATCGCGGGAGCCTGCGAGTAGGCACGGGAGCGGGCATCTCCCGGCGGTCCGGGTGTCGTCGTCCGACCTCATCCCCCCGGGGGCTCCATGTCCACTCTCGTCCGATCACCACGCGTGCTCTGGCTGCTCGCCAGCGCGGCGGCCGCCACGCTCCTGCTCACCACCGCGCTGACCACCGCACTGGTCCGGCCCGCCTCGGCGCACGGCTCGGTCGTTGACCCGGCCTCGCGCAACTACAGCTGCTGGCAACGCTGGGGCAGCGACTTCCAGAACCCTCGGATGGCCACCGAGGACCCGATGTGCTGGCAGGCCTGGCAGGCCGACCCGAACGCCATGTGGAACTGGAACGGCCTGTTCCGCGAGGGCGTGGCCGGCAACCACCAGGGCGCCATTCCCAACGGTCAACTGTGCAGCGGCGGGCGCACCCAGAGCGGTCGGTACAACGCCCTGGACACCGTCGGCGCCTGGAAGGCCACCCCGGTGTCGAGCAACTTCCGGGTCCGCTTCTTCGACCAGGCCAGCCACGGCGCCGACTACATCCGGGTGTACGTGACCCGACAGGGCTTCAACCCGCTGACCGAAACGCTCGGCTGGGACGACCTGGTGCTGTCCGGCCAGATCGGCAACACCCCGGCCTCGCAGTGGAAGCAGGAGACCGGCGGCGTCTCCATCGAGATCCCGGTGAACGCGTCGGGCCGCACCGGCCGGCACATCGTCTACACCATCTGGCAGGCCAGCCACCTGGACCAGTCGTACTACCTGTGCAGTGACGTGGACTTCTCCGGCGGACCGGGCACCCCGCCGCCCACCACGCCTCCGCCGACCACTCCCCCGCCCACCACGCCGCCACCGACCACGCCGCCACCCACCACTCCCCCGCCGACCACGCCGCCGCCGGCCGGCGCCTGCACGGCGACGTACGCGGTCACCGGCCAGTGGCCCGGCGGCTTCCAGGCCGAGGTGCGGGTGACCGCCGGCGGCTCACCCACCAGGGGCTGGTCGGTGAGCGGGAACTACGCCAACGGCCAGCAGGTCACCTCGGCGTGGAACGCCGCCGTCGCCAGCAACGGCACGCTGGTCACCGCGCGCAACGTCAGCCACAACGGCAGCCTCGCCGCCGGAGCGAGCACCACGTTCGGTTTCCTCGGCTCGTGGAACGGCAGCAACCAGGTTCCGCTGGTCTCCTGCACGACGACCAGTTGATCCCCGGTCGGCGCCGCACCCGGGCGGGGGTGCGGCGCCGGCCGGCGGGGAAATCCGGTGGTGCGCCCCCGCCGGTCACCGGCATCATCCCGACATGATCGAGATGACCGTGCTCACCCCCGACGACTGGCCCACCTGGCGCGAGCTGCGGCTCGCCGCCCTCACCGAGGCACCGGAGGCGTTCGGCTCCCGGCTGGCCGACTGGCAGGGCGACGGCGACCGCGAGCAGCGCTGGCGCGACCGGCTGAGCATCCCCGGCTCGCACAACCTGCTGGCCAGCCTGAACGGGCGGCCGGTCGGGATGGCCAGCGGCGTACCCACGCCGGACCCGCTCGTCGCGGAGCTGATCTCGATGTGGGTGCACCCCGAGGGGCGCGGCCGCAAGGTCGGCCACCAACTGATCGACGCGGTGGCGAACTGGGCCCGCGAGAGCGGCGCCGACCGGCTGCGCCTCAGTGTGATGCCGGACAACGCGGCGGCGAAGGCCCTCTACCAGCGCGCCGGCTTCAGCCGCACCGACGAGCTCGGCGACCTCCTGCCCGACGGCGTACGCCGCGAACAGGTCATGCTCCGCCCGCTCTGAGCCGCGCCCCCGGGCTCAGACCAGGCAGTTGACGATCTCGGCGACCGAGCGGCGGCGACCGGTGTAGAAGGGAACCTCTTCCCGGACGTGCCGGCGGGCGCCGGAGGCACGCAGGTCACGCATCAGGTCGACGATGCGGTGCAGCTCGTCGGCCTCGAACGCGAGCATCCACTCGTAGTCGCCCAGCGCGAACGAGGCCACGGTGTTGGCCCGCACGTCCGGGTAGCCACGGGCCTGCCGGCCGTGCTCGGCCAGCATCTCGCGCCGCTCGGCGTCGGGCAGCAGGTACCACTCGTACGAGCGGACGAACGGGTAGACGCAGAGGTACGGGCGGGCCTCCTCCCCGGCCAGGAACGCCGGGATGTGGCTCTTGTTGAACTCCGCCGGCCGGTGCAGCGCCATCTGCGACCAGACCGGGGTCATCGCCCGCCCCAGCGTGGTGCGGCGGAACCGCAGGTACGCGTCCTGGAGCGCGTCACTGGAGGCGGAGTGCCACCAGATCAACATGTCCGCGTCGGCGCGCAGCCCGGATACGTCGTACACGCCGCGGATCACGACGTCCTTGCCGGCCAGCTCCTCGAAGAGGGACTCGACCTCACCGGTGACGTTGTCCCGCAGCGACGGCAGCGGGGCGCTGGCCCGGAACACCGACCACATGGTGTAGCGGATGCTGTCGTTCAGCTCCCGCATTCGGGCCGCGTTGGTCTGCTCGGTCATCTCGCCGATCCTCCCAGTGCTGTGATGATCTCGTCGGCCGCCGTCTCGCCGGAGCGGACGCAGACCGGAATGCCGACGCCGTCGTAGCCGGCGCCGGCAAGGACCAGGGTGGGGTGCGCGGCCCGCAACGCCGTCCGCGCGGCGGCGACCCGGTCGGCGTGCCCGGGGGTGTACTGGGGCAGAGCCCCTCCCCATCGCTGCACGTGCCCGTCGACCGGGGCGGGCAGCGGCGCGCCGAGTACCGCCGACAACTCCCGGTGCACGGTGGCCGCCAGATCCGCGTCCGGGCGCTGGAGCTGCGCTTCCTCGCCGTACCGACCCACCGAGGCGCGGACCAGCGCCAGCCCGTCGGGCCGGCGCAGGTGCCCCCACTTGGTGGTGAAGAAGGTGGACGCCTTGATCAGCAGCCCCTCGGTGCTCGGCACCAGGAAGCCGGACAGCTCGGGCAGCTCCGGCTGCGGCAGCGCCAGGGTGACCAGCGCGACGCTGGCGTAGTCCAGCGCACCGACGCCCGCGGCGGCCGCCGGGGCCGGGCCGGCGAGCAGCCGGGCCGCCGGGCGGGCCGGCACGGCCAGCACCACGGCGTCCACCTCGACCAGCTCAGGGTCCCGGGTCGGGCCGACCGTGAGCCGCCAACCCGTGTCGGTCGGGGTCAGTTCCCGGACCGCGGCGTCGCGCCGCACCGTCGCGCCGCTGGCCGTCACCGCCGCCTCGACCAGCGTGCTCAGCCCGCCGGCCAGGGTGCCGAAGACCGGAGTGCCGGGAGCGCGCGGCGCGGCGGCCTGCGCCGCCCGGACCGCGCCGGTCAGGGTGTGCTCCACCCGGGCCGCCCGGGCCAGCGCCGGCATGGTGGTGACCAGGGAGAGATCGTCGGCGCGGCCCGCGTACACGCCGCCCAGCATCGGGTCGACCAACCGGTCGACCACCTCGTCACCGAAGCGGGACCGGACCAGCGCGCCCACCGAGACGTCCGCGTCGGGCCCGACCAGCGGCCGGCCACCGTCGGTGTCGGCGTCCGCGACCGGGCGGGCGACCGTTCGCACCCGATCCAGATCCCCGGGTACGCCCACCAGGGTGCCGCCCGGGATGGGGCGCAGCCCCCCGTCGACCACCAGGGCGGCCTGCCCGACGGTGGGGTGCACGATCTCGTCGGCCAGCCCGAGCCGGCGGGCCAGCGCCACCGCGGCGGACTCGGCGCCCGTCGGGTCGCGCATCAGGAACGACTCGGCGCCGAACTCCACCGGCTGCCCGGCCAGCTCCCCGGTGCGCAGCTTGCCGCCCAGCGCGCCGGACTGCTCGTACACCGTGATCTCGGTGCCCGCCGGTGTGCGGTCGCGCAACCGGACCGCGGCCGCCAGCCCGGCGATCCCGCCGCCGACCACCGCCACCCGCCAGGGCTGCCGCATCGCGTGTCAGCCCTGGTCGGCCCGGCGGCTGGAAAGCTCGTGCACCAGCGCGACCACCCGGGTCAGCACGTCCGGGTCGGTCTCCGGCAGCACCCCGTGGCCGAGGTTGAACACGTGCCCGGGTGTGGCCCTGCCCTGGTCCAGGATCCGGCGCACCTCGGCCTCCACCACCGGCCAGGGCGCGAGCAGCACGCACGGGTCCAGGTTGCCCTGCACCGCCTTGTCCGGGCCGATCCGGCCGGTGGCGACGTCCAGCGGGGTCCGCCAGTCGACGCCGACCACGTCCGCGCCGGCCTCGCCCATCGCGCCGAGCAGCTCGGCGGTGCCCACCCCGAAGTGGATCCGCGGGATCCCGGCGTCGACCAGCCCGCTCAGCACGGCGGTCGAGTGCGGCAACACGTAGCGGCGGTAGTCGGCCTCGGAGAGCGCGCCGGCCCACGAGTCGAACAGCTGCACGGCGGATACCCCGGCCTCGACCTGCACCCGGAGGAAGGCGAGCGTCACCTCGGCCAGCCGGCCGCAGAGCGCGTGCCACAGCTCCGGATCGCCGTACATCAGGGCCTTGGTCTTCGCGTGGGTCCGCGACGGGCCCCCCTCGACCAGGTAGCTGGCCAGGGTGAACGGCGCGCCGGCGAACCCGATCAGCGGGGTGTCGCCCAGCTCGACCACCAGCTGCCGGACCGCCTCGTCCACGTACCAGACGTCGTCGCGGTTGATCGGGCGGATCCGCTCCACGTCGGCGGCGGTGCGGATCGGCTCGGCGACCACCGGGCCGGTGCCCGGCACGATGTCCAGGTCGACCCCGGCCGCGGCGACCGGCACCACGATGTCGCTGAACAGGATCGCCGCGTCCACTCCGTGCCGGCGCACCGGCTGGAGCGTGATCTCGGTGACCAGCTCCGGGCGACGGCAGGACTCCAGCATCGGCACGCTCGCCCGGATCTCCCGGTACTCCGGCAGTGAGCGGCCAGCCTGCCGCATGAACCAGACCGGGGTGTGCGGGCCTGGCCGGCGCCGGCATGCCCGGATGAAGGGCGAGTCGGCCGGCCCTCCGGGGCGCTGTTCTCCGTCTCGGGCGGCAGTGCCCGTGGTCTCCGTGCTCATCGCCGCAATCGTGCCACGGCACCCACCCCCTCCCCGCCCGGGGTGAAAGGAAGAACACCTTCCCGCCGCCGAACGGGGCGTCGGCGCGCCGTCGAAGCCGGGGGACCGACGGCGGCATAGGCTGCCTGCATGGCCCCCCCGATCGCGCTCCCGGAGACCTTCGCCCGCGCGGTCACCGGGCTGCGGTCGGCGGCGCCCCGGCCGGAGATCACGCTGGAGGAGGTCGGTGCCCCCCAGCGGCTGGCCCCGTACGCGTTCGCGCTCTCCGCGACGGTGCTGCGCGACGGCGACGAGGTGACCACCGGCCGGCTGATCCTGCTGCACGACCCGGTCGGGCACGAGGCATGGCAGGGCACCCTGCGGCTGGTCACCTACGTGACCGCCGAGCTGGAGGTCGACCTGGCCGCCGACCCGCTGCTGCCCGGGGTCGGCTGGACCTGGCTGACCGACGCGCTGGACGCCCACGACGCCGGTCACCGCGCCATCGGGGGGACGGTCACCCAGACCATGTCCACCCGGTTCGGCGACCTGGCCGGCCCACCCACCGCCGGTGACATCGAGATCCGCGCCTCGTGGACCCCGGTCGACGACGACCTGACCCCGCACCTGCTCGGCTGGTGCGCGCTGCTCTCCTCCACGGCGGGCCTGCCTCCACCCGGGGTGACCGCCCTGTCCGACCGCCGCCCCGCCGGCGCCACCTGACCCGTCGACCACCCTCGACCGGCATCCAAAGGCCACCTTGCGGACACCCGACCGACACACGCCGGACCGGCTGCACCCGCCGGATCACCGCGCGCACTAGGGTTGGCAGGTGACCGACGAACCACCCCTGCGCCGTCGGCCCGCCGAAGAGCTCCAGGGCACCGCACCCCAGCACCCGCCGTCGGCCCAGCCGCAGCCGGCGGGCGACGGGGTCGACCCGACCGACGGTGGGCCCGTTCCGCTGACCGCCCCGCGTGACGGCACCCCCGATCCGGTGGCCACTCCGACCGAGCTGGCCGAGGTCGTGGCGCGTTTCGCCGCGGGCACCGGCCCGGTCGCCCTGGACGCCGAGCGGGCCTCCGGCTACCGCTACAGCCAGCGCGCCTACCTGGTGCAGCTGCGCCGGGCCGGTGCCGGCACAGTGCTGATCGACCCGCTGCCGCTGCCCGACCTCAGCGCGCTGGACGCCGTGATCGGTGAGGCCGAGTGGGTGCTCCACGCGGCGAGCCAGGATCTGCCCTGCCTGGCCGAGGTGGGGCTGCGCCCGCGCCGGCTGTTCGACACCGAACTGGCCGCCCGGCTGGCCGGGTTCGAGCGGGTCGGCCTGGCCGCGCTGACCGAGCAGTTGCTCGGGTTCACCCTGGAAAAGCACCACTCGGCGGCCGACTGGTCGAGCCGACCACTGCCCGAGTCGTGGCTCACCTACGCCGCCCTGGACGTGGAGATGCTCACCGACCTGCGTGACGCGCTGGACGCCGAGCTGGCCCGGCAGGGCAAGTCGGCCTGGGCCGCGGAGGAGTTCGCCGCCCTGGTCCGGACCGGGGCCCGCCCACCCCGGGTCCGCGCGGAGCCCTGGCGGCGTACCTCCGGCATCCACCGGGTGCGCGGGGCGCGGGCCCAGGCCCGGGTCCGCTCGATGTGGTACGCGCGGGACCAGATCGCGGCCCGGCGGGACGCCGCGCCCGGCCGGGTGCTGCCCGACTCGGCGATCATCGCCGCTGCCGAGTTGGACCCGAAGGACGAGAAGACCCTGCTGACGCTGCCCGGCTTCGGCGGTCGGTCGGTGCGCCGGCTGGCCCGCACCTGGCTGGCCGCGCTCGACGACGCCCGGCAACTGCCGGATGACGCACTGCCGGTCACGCCCGCGGTGGAGGGCCCGCCTCCGCCACACCGGTGGGCCGAGCGGGACCCGGTGGCGGCCGGTCGGCTGGCCCGCTCCCGGGAGGTGGTGGTCCGCATCGCCAGCAAGCACAACCTGCCCCCGGAGAATCTGATCACCCCGGACTCGGTGCGCCGGTTGGCCTGGACCCCACCGGAGGAGCTCACCGAGGACACCGTGGCGGAGACCCTGCGGGGCTTCAACGCCCGCGAGTGGCAGATCGCCCTCCTCACCCCCCACCTCACGCCCGCCCTCAACCCGGACCCTCCCACCCCCGAACTCCCCTGACCCACCCCCACCCGACCGCGGTTGGTGATGAAGTAATTGCCGTCCGGCCCGACGGGTGTGGGGTGGGCCACAGTGGGGGGTGGGGACGAGTTTGGTTACTGGCGAGTAGCATCCGGGGGACCTGCCCGTGTCGGCGACCCTCGTTCAGTCCGGAGTGCCGTCTGTCGGCGCGAAGGCCGGATCATGGTCGAAAAGGAGGCTCAAGTGCCCCGTGAAGTTCGGGATGTCGTCTTCGTCGACGGCGTCCGTACCCCGTTCGGCAAGGCGGGCGGCATGTACGCCAACACCCGCGCCGACGACCTGGTGATCCGCTGCATCCGTGAACTGCTGCGCCGCAACCCGCAGCTGCCGCCGGAGCGGGTCGAGGAGGTCGCCATCGCGGCCACCACCCAGATCGGCGACCAGGGCCTCACCATCGGGCGGACCGCCGCCCTGCTGGCCGGTCTGCCCAAGACCGTTCCCGGCTTCGCCATCGACCGGATGTGCGCCGGCGCGATGACCGCGGTGACCACCGTCGCCGGTGGCATCGCCATGGGCGCGTACGACATCGCCATCGCCGGCGGCGTCGAGCACATGGGCCGCCACCCGATGGGTGAGGGCGTCGACCCCAACCCGCGCATCATCGCGGAGAAGCTGGTCGACCCGTCCGCGCTGGTCATGGGCGCCACCGCGGAGAACCTGCACGACCTGGTCCCGCACATCACCAAGGCGCGCACCGACGCGTTCGCGCTCGCCTCGCAGCAGAAGACCGCGAAGGCGTACGCGAACGGCAAGCTCCAGGACGACCTGGTGTCGATGTCCATCCGTGACGCGGAGGGCGGCTGGGGTCTGGCCACCGTCGACGAGGCTCCCCGGGACACCTCGCTGGAGAAGCTCGGCACCCTGAAGACCCCGTTCCGCCCACACGGCAAGGTCACCGCGGGCAACGCGGCCGGCCTGAACGACGGCGCCACCGCGAGCCTGCTCGCCGACGAGGCCACCGCCCGCGAGCTGGGCCTGCCGGTCGCCATGCGCCTGGTGTCGTTCGGTTTCGTCGGCGTCGAGCCGGAGGTGATGGGCGTCGGCCCGATCCCGTCGACGGAGAAGGCGCTGCGCATCGCCGGGCTCAGCATCGACGACATCGGCCTGTTCGAGCTGAACGAGGCCTTCGCCGTCCAGGTGCTCGCCTTCCTCGACCACTTCGGCATCACCGACGACGACCCGCGGGTCAACCCGTGGGGCGGCGCGATCGCGATCGGTCACCCGCTGGCCTCCTCGGGCGTGCGGCTGATGACCCAGCTGGCCCGCCAGTTCGCCGAGCACCCCGAGGTCCGCTACGGCGTGACCGCCATGTGCATCGGCATCGGCATGGGCGGCACCGTGATCTGGGAGAACCCGCACTGGACGGAGGGCAACAAGTGAGCGCGCTCGCCGCACCGAACGAGGTCGTCACCAGGGCGCTGCTGCGTCAGGTGAACGTACCGGGGCTGGACCGACCCGCCGCCCTGATCACGCTGGACAACGGCTTCGACCACACCAAGCCGAACACCTTCGGCCCGGGTGGGCTGGCCAGCCTGGACGAGGCGATCACCGCCGCGCTCGCCGCCGACCCGGCATTCATCGCGGTCACCGGCAAGCCGTACATCTTCTGCGTGGGCGCGGACATCGTCGGCCTGCCGCAGCTCGCCGACCGCGCGCAGGCGCTGGAGATCGGCCGGCTCGGCCACCGGGTCTTCGCCCGGCTGAAGGACAGCACCGTGCCCACGTTCGCGTTCGTCAACGGCGCGGCGATGGGTGGCGGCCTGGAGCTGGCACTGCACTGCCACTACCGGACGCTCTCCGGCGGCGCCGCGGCCCTCGCGCTGCCCGAGGTCTCCCTCGGTCTGGTGCCCGGGTGGGGCGGCACCCAGCTGCTGCCGAACCTGATCGGCATCCCCGCCGCCACCCAGGTGATCATCCAGAACCCGCTCATGCAGAACAAGATGCTCAAGCCGAAGCAGGCCGCCGAGCTGGGCATCGCTGATGTGCTGCTGGAGCCGGCCGACTTCCTGGAGCGGTCTCTGGAGTGGGCGGCCGGCGTGGTGCGTGGCCAGGTAACCGTGACCCGGCCCGAGGTCGACAAGGACATGTGGGCGGGCGTGCTCTACTTCGCCCGGCAGACCCTCGACCAGCGACTGCACGGCGCGGTTCCGGCCGCGTACAAGGCGCTCGACCTGCTGGAGACGGCGAAGGACGGCGACTTCGCCGCCGGTACCGCCGCCGAGGACGAGGCCCTCGCGGACCTGGTCTTCTCCGAGGAACTGCGCAGCGGCCTGTACGCGTTCGACCTGGTGCAGCGGCGGGCCAAGCGGCCAGCCGGCGCGCCGGACAAGGGCCTCGCCCGGCCGGTCACCAAGGTCGGCATCGTCGGCGCCGGCCTGATGGCCAGCCAGCTGGCGTTGCTGTTCGCCCGCCGCCTCCAGGTGCCGGTCGTGATGACCGACCTGGACCAGTCCCGGGTGGACAAGGGCGTCGGCTACGTGCACACCCAGATCGAGAAGGCCGTCACCAAGGGCCGGATGGACAAGGGCACCGCCGCCAAGCTGTACGGCCTGGTCAGCGGCACGGTCGACAAGAGCGCCTTCGCCGACGCCGACTTCGTCATCGAGGCGGTCTTCGAGGACCTGGGCGTCAAGAAGCAGGTCTGGGCCGAGCTGGAGAAGATCGTCTCGCCGGAGGCGGTGCTGGCCACCAACACCAGCTCGCTCTCCATCACCGAGATGGCCGCGGAGCTGGAGCACCCCGAGCGGGTGGTCGGCTTCCACTTCTTCAACCCGGTGGCGGTGCTGCCGCTGCTGGAGATCGTCCGGGGTGAGCGGACCGACGACGCCACCCTCGCGACCGCGTTCGCGGTGAGCAAGCAGCTCAAGAAGTCCTCGGTGCTGGTCAAGGACGCCCCGGCGTTCGTGGTGAACCGGCTGCTCACCCGCTTCCTGGGCACCGTCTTCGCCGCCGTCGACGCCGGCACCCCGCTGGACGTGGCGAACAGCGCACTGGACCCGCTGGGCCTGCCGATGCGCCCGCTCGCCCTGCTCCAGCTGGTCGGGCCGGCCGTCGCGCACCACGTGGGCGGCACCCTGCACGCGGCGTACCCGGACAGGTTCGGCGTCAGCGAGAACCTCAAGCGGATCGCCGACTCGGGCCAGCCCATCGTGGTCGACGACAAGGTCAACGAGGAGGTCGCCAAGCTGCTCGTCGTGGGTGACCAGCCGCTGACCGCCGAGCAGGTACAGCAGAACGCGCTCGACGCGCTGGCCCAGGAGACCCGGCTGATGCTGGACGAGGGCGTGGTCGCCGAGGCGCAGGACATCGACCTGTGCATGATCCTCGGCGCCGGCTGGCCGTTCCACCTGGGCGGCGTCACGCCGTACCTGGACCGGACCGGCACCAGCGAGCGCGTCACCGGCCAGCGGTTCCTGCCGCGCGGGGCCGCGAGCCTGCCCGCCTGACCGTTCGCGGCACCACCATCGCGGTGGTCGGGCCGTCCCTCGTGGACGGGCCGGCCACCGCGATCGCGTCTGCCCCGGCGTACCGAGGACGGGAGCACCGGCCGCGGGCAGCGCGCGGACTCGTCACCGGGTTAAAATCACCCGCTTTGCTATCCGATCTTGGAGCTGACTGATGTCCCAGCCGCCGGCCGACCCCTACGGACCGCCCCACGGTTCCTATCCCCCGCCGCAGCAGCCCGGCCAGCCGGTGCCGCCGCAGCCCGGCGGCCAGCCCGGCTTCCCGCCCGCACCGCAGGGCTTCCCGCCCGCACCGCAGGGCTTCCCGCCCGCACCGCAGGGCTTCCCACCCGCGCAGCAGGGCTTCCCGCCGCCGCAGCAGGGCTTCCCGCCCGCTCAGCAGGGTCAGCCGTGGGGCGACCCGAGCATGGTTGGCGGCCCGCCACCCGCGAAGAAGTCGAAGGTCGGCCGCATCGTGCTGATCGTGCTGGCCGTGGTGCTGGTGCTCTGCCTCGGCGGCGCGGCGATCACCTGGTTCGCGGTCAAGGACGAGGTGGGCGAGGTCGTCGACGCCACCAACACGCGGGTGGTCGCGCCGACCACCCTCGCCGGCCGGCCGAAGATCGACGACCCGGAGCTGCAGAGGCTCTCCGACGATCTGGTCGCCGAGATGAAGTCGACGGTGCAGAACGAGACCAGCGCCGTCGGCGCCTTCTACGGCAACCCCGCCGAGGAGGACCTCGTCATGATCGCCGGCACGTCCGGCCTGATGTCGGACCCGAAGAAGGAGTTGGACACCGCGGTGACCGGGCTCTCCACCGAGCTCGGGGTGGCCACGATGGCGGCCGTCGAGCCCGGTCCGCTCGGTGGCGAGGCGCGCTGCGGCGACGGCACGACCGACGGTGTGCCGCTGGGCGTCTGCGTCTGGGCCGACAAGGGCAGCGTGGGTCTGGTGGTGATGTTCTTCAAGTCCGGCGCGGAGGCGAAGGCCGAGTTCGTCACCATCCGGGGTCAGGTCGAGCAGCGCTCCTGAGCCGTACGGACCGAACGGGCCCCGGCCACCCTCGGGTGGCCGGGGCCCGACGCCGTACGCCGGCGGTCAGGCCTGTTCGCCGTCTTCCGCGGCGGCCCGCGCCGCCGCCGCTGACGCCTCCCGTTCGGGCGCGCTGCGCAGCACGCAGAACTCGTTGCCCTCCGGGTCGGCGAGCACAACCCAGCCGGAACCGTCCGGCTTGATCTGGTCGTCGACGCGCGTCGCGCCGATGGCGAGCAGTCGCTCGACCTCCTCGTCCCGGGTTCGGTCGGCGGGCTGCAGGTCCAGGTGCAGCCGGTTCTTCACCGCCTTGCCCTCCGGCACGGCGATGAACAGCACCTCCGGTCCACCCGGAGGCAGGAGCATCGCCTCCGGGTCACCGGGAAAGTCGTCCGGCTGCCGGGGGCAGTCGAAGACCTGCGACCAGAAGCCGGCCAGCGCGTACGTGTCGTGGCAGTCGATGCTGATGTTGTGAATCGTCGAACTCACGCTTGGTCCTTCACAGTGGTGGTGGGGACACGCTCCCCGGCGCTGCGTACCACGCAGAACTCGTTGCCCTCCGGGCCGGCGAGCACCGCCCAGCCCGTACCGTCGGCGTTCCGTCGGTCGGCGACCATGGTGGCTCCGAGGCCGAGCACCCGCTCGATCTCCTCGTCCCTGGTCCGTTCGACGGGTTCCAGGCAGATGTGCAGCCGATTCTTGGTCACCTTGTCCTCCGGCACCGCCTGGAAGAACAGGTCCGGGGTCGCCTCGTCCGGTGGCAGCAGCGCCGCCTCCGGATCACCCGGGACGTCCTCGGGATGCCGGGCGTACCCGAGCACCGCCGACCAGAAGCCGGCCAGGGCGTACGTGTCGTGACAGTCGAAACTGATGTTGCGGATCCGTGGATACACGGGTGTTCCCTCCGTACTGGATGGGGACGCTCCGCCTCCGGGGGTCAGCCGACGCAGACCCGGGGCGCGGAGCCTGACATGGTGGACATCGACGCACCCCCTCTCGATCTCGAGCTGACACGTGATCGTGCCATCGGATCCGCGCCGCCCGCAACCCCGCCGAGCCGGGTCAGCCGGCGGTGGGCACCGGGCCGGTCACCGCCGGGGCGTCCGCCGACGGCAGGGTGACCGTCACCTCCAGGCCCCCACCGGGCTGCGCGATCACCCGCACCGTGCCGCCGTGCGCGTCGCAGACCGCCCGGACGATGGACAGCCCCAGGCCGGAACCACGGGCCCCGGTGCGTTCCCGGCCACCGCGCCGGAACGGCTCGAACAGGCCCGGCACGTCGGCCTGGTCCACCTCGAAACCGGTGTTGCCCACCACCAGCCAGGAGCGCTCGCGGTCGGTGCCGGTGCGCACCCAGAGCCGGCCGTGCAGGTGGTTGTAGCGAACGGCGTTCTCGATCAGATTGCCGGCCAGCCGGTCCAGCAGCCCCGGGTCGCCGACCACCGGCGCGGACTCCAGCGACGTCTGCACCCGCAGGCCGATCCGCTCCACCTCCCGGCGCATCGCCGACAGCGCGTTGGCCGTGCCGGCGGCGAGGTCACACTCGGTGCGGCGGCCCAGCCGCCGCCCGGCCTGCGCCTCGCTGCGCGCCAGCACCAGCAGCGCGTCGACCAGGCCGTTGGCCCGCTCCGAGGCGTCCCGGACCACCGTCGCCATCCGGCGGTACTCGGCGGCGTCCGCATCGTCGTCGCTGAGCGTCACGTCGATCTCGGTCCGCATCACGGCGAGCGGGGTACGCAGCTCGTGCGAGGCGTTGGCCACGAAACGTTTCTGCGCCTCGAACGCGGACGCGATCCGGTCCAGCATGGCGTCGAAGGTCTTGGCCAGCTCGGCCACCTCGTCGTCGGCGCCCGAGTAGCCGATCCGCTGGTCCAGGGTCGCCTCACCGAGCCGCTGCGCGGTCGCGGTGACCTGGTGCAGTGGCCGCAGAGCCCGGCCGGCCACCGCGTACGCGCCGGCCACCCCGACCACGCTGATCGCCAGCAACGCGACCAGTCCCTTGGCCAGCAACTCCCCGGAGGCGGCGTCGACCAACTGGCGCTGCCACTGGGCGGCCTCGAGCACCCGGCCGTCGGACAGCACCACGGTCGTGCCCGGCAGCAGCTCGTCGGTCGGTCGCAACGCGTCACGAACGAGCAGCCAGGCCAGCAGCACCAGGATCGCTCCCGCGCCGATCAGCAGCACGCCGTTGAGCAGGGTCAGCCGCAACCGCAGGGTGGGCCGCAGACGGCGGCTCATGCGCCCACCCCGGCGGTGCGGTAACCCGCGCCGACCACCGTCTCGATCAGCGGTGGGTCGCCGAGCTTCTTACGCAGGGTCATCACGGTGACCCGGACGATCGTGGTGAACGGGTCCGTGTTGGCGTCCCAGACCCGTTCCAGCAGCTCCTCGCTGGACACCACGGCGCCGCGCGCCTTGAGCAGCTCGCTGAGCACCCCGAACTCCTTGTTGGTCAGGTCGACCGGCACGCCCGCCCGGGTGGCGACCCGGCGGGCCGGGTCGAGCACCAGATCGGCCAGTTCGAGCACCGGCGGCGCGGCCGGGGTGGCCCGCCGGCCCAGCGCCTGCACCCGGGCGACCAGCTCGTCGAAGGCGAACGGCTTGGGCAGGTAGTCGTCGGCGCCGAGCTGCAACCCCTCCACCCGGTCGGCCACCGTGCCACTCGCGGTCAGCATCAGCACCCGGGTCAGCGCGCCGGAGGCGGCCAGGTCGGCGCAGATCTGGTCGCCGTGCACGCCGGGCAGGTCGCGGTCCAGCACGACGACGTCGTACCGGGTGACGAACGCCGCCTCGTGCCCGGCGTCACCGTCGTAGGCCACGTCGACCGCCATGCCCCGCTTGCGCAACCCGCGCGCGATCGCGTCGGCGAGGTTGCGCTCGTCCTCCACCACCAGTACCCGCATCCCGGCCTCCTCGCTGCTGACCACCGACAACCTAGTGCCGGCCGGCAACCATCGTCCCTCGCCGCCCGCGCGGGCCGGCGTTGCGGACCATCGCGGCGTACGCGATGCTTCCGGCACCGAGCGACGGACGGACCTGTCATGACCATCGCGGCACCACCCGCCCTGCGGGACATCGCCTACCGGGGCTTCCGCCTGCCAACGGACCGGACGGCCGGCACCGGTGACGGCCCGCGCGCCGACGACCGGGGGCTGACCCCGGTCGACGCGGACCCGTCGGTGGCCCGGGGCAGCTGGACGTCGCCGCCGGTCCGGGTTGGTTTCCCGGTCGCCGAGGTGGTGCCGTCCTGGACCGCCGACACCCCCGACGGCTGCTGGATCGAGGTCGAGCTGCGCGGCTGGCACGGGGACGGGCCCAGCACCGGTTGGTACCTGCTGGCCCGCTGGGCGGCCGACGACCACGCGGTGCGGCGCACCTCGGTGCCCGGGCAGCGCGACGCCGACGCCCGGGTGGACACCGACACGCTGATCGTGACCGGGGCGGTGGTCACCGGCTGGCAGGCCCGGGTGACCCTGTGCCGGCCGGCGGGCAGCCCGGCCGGCCCGGTGCTGCGCAGCATCGGCGCGGTCGCCACCGGCCACCCACCGACCGACCCGGCCGGCGAGCCGGGGGGCGCGGTCGACCGGGCACCCGCCGCCGGTCCGGTCCCCGAGCTGCCGGCCGGCGCCGGCCGCGGGAGGGTGCTGGACGTTCCGCGCTACTCGCAGCGGCTGCACACCGGCCAGCACCCGCAGTGGGGTGGCGGCGGCGACTCCTGGTGCAGCCCCACCTGCACCTCGATGGTGCTCGCCTACTGGGGCGCCGAGCCGGCGCCGGAGCGCTACGCCTGGGTGGAGCCGCCCGGCCCGCGCCCGATGGTGGTGCACGCCGCCCGGCACTGCTACGACCACGGGTACGCCGGGGCCGGCAACTGGCCGTTCAACACCGCGTACGCCGGGCTGCACGGGGTGGACGCGTTCGTCACCCGGCTGCGGTCGCTGGCCGAGGCGGAGGAGTTCATCGCCGTCGGCATCCCGTTGATCGTCTCCGCCGCCTTCCGGGCCAGCGAGGTGCCGGGGCTGGCGTACGACACCAGGGGGCACCTGATGGTGCTGGTCGGCTTCACCGCCGACGGTGACCCCGTGCTCAACGACCCGTACGCACCGGACGACGACGCGGTACGCCGTACCGTGCCCCGGCAGCGGTTCGAGGTGGCCTGGCAACGGGGCAGCGGCGGTGTGGCATACGTGCTGCGACCGGCGTCGGTGCCGCTGCCCCCGCCGCCCGCCCAGGCCAACTGGTGATCAGTCGGGTAACCGCCACAGCCCGAACGAGCCGTCGACCCGCCGGCACAGCAGCCGACCCGGGCTCGCCTGGCACTCCCCGGTCGCGTCCGGCAGCACGTCCAGCATCCGCACCGCGCCCACACGGACGTCCAGCTCGGCGACGAGCAGCCCGCCGCCGGGATGCCGGCGTAGCCCGATCATCGGACCCCCGAGATCGGACCCGGCCAGCTCCCAACGGCCCAGCTCGGCCAGCACCCGGCCGGTCGCCGGATCGAGCACGACCAGTTCCTCCGCTCCGGGACCGGCGCTGCTCAACGTGGTGGCCACCAGCCGGCCGGCGACCGGCCAGACCCACCCCCAGCGATCGCTGCTCCAGAACTCCCGGCCGGTCGCGGGATCGACCGCCCGCAGCCGACCGGCCCGGGTCAGCAGGCAGACGACGGGGCCGCATTCCGTCGCGTACAGCGAGCCGTCGGCGGTGGTGCTCCAGCGCTGGTCCAGCCGGTCCAGCTCGTAGGCGGTGACCGTGGCCCGAGCCCCGCCGACGGTGAGCAGGAGGCCGTCCACCACCTGCATGGTCTCGTACGCCCCGCCGCGCGCCCGCAGGTCGCGCCGGGCCAGCATTCTGCCGGTGGCCGCGTCGCGCACCTCGACCGACCCGTCCGCGTTGCTGAGCAGCACCCGGTCCACCGCGTACCCGACCGTCCGGTAGTTGATCTCACCCGGGGCGGTGGTCTGCTGCCAGCGCACGGTGCCGCAGCACGGGTCGACCGCGCGCAGGCTGCCCGGCTCGTCACCGCCGCCGGACTGCAGCAGCAGGTTGCCGTCGGTCAGCGGAATGGCGTTGCCCGGCTGCTGCCACCGATACGCCCCGGTCGCCCGGTCCAGCACCACGGTCAGCGTGCCCCGGCCGTCCGAGCCGATCTCGTGCCCGGTGACCAGCAGCATCCCGGCCAGCGGCATGACTCCCCAGTACCGGCCCTCCGCGGGCAACGGCGCCTGCCAGACCGGCTCGCCGCCGGGCAGCCGGAAGGCGGCCAGCCGCCGCTGCGGCGTCTCGGGGGTGATCGGGTCGATGACCAGGAACAGGTCACCCGTGACCACCACATTGGCCCCGAGCCGGGCCGGCAGCGGCACCACGGCCCGCCCGGACACCGGCCCGGCGGCGACGAGGGTGGCCAGCACGAAGAGCAGGACCAGCGCGCAGCGCAGCGGCCGATTGTTGGCGCGGGGCGGGCGGGGCAGCGTGTCGGGCTCCGGCTCGTGCCGCAGCTCACCGAGCTCGATCACCGGGCCGGTCACCGCGGGAACCGCCACAGCGCGGTCGACCCGTCGAGGCGACGGCAGAGCAGGACCGGTGGGGCCGGTGTCGCGGCGGTCAGGACGGCCGGCACCGGCAGCGGCACCGCCGCGCCCAGCTCGATGATCGACGACACCGACCGTCCTTCCATCCCCGACTCCGGCTGGCCGGCGCACGGGCCCCGCAAACCTGCCGTTGGGCGTACCGGCCTGGCAAAAGCGACGCATCCTCGCCTGTACGATGGCGCGTCGTGGCCGTGCCGGTGGTAGACCCTTCGCTGAATTTCAGGACCGACGCCGACCCGGCCGAGGTCGAGCCGACACGACGGCCTCGACGCCGCCCGGCCCGTGCCGACCTGTTGGCCCTCGGAGCCTATGTGCTGCTGGGCATCTTCGTCTGCCTCAATTACTGGGGGGACGTGCAGGCTCGGGTGTCCTCGCACCTGCCCACCGACCACAGCTGGTTCGAGTGGCTGTTCGCGCATGGCGCGTACTCGCTGCGGCACCTGGAGAACCCGCTGTTCACGGCGCGGCAGAACGCCCCGGACGGGGTGAACATGATGGCCAACACCTCGCTGCTCGGGGTGACCCTGCCGCTGGCCCCGCTGACCATGCTGCTCGGCCCGCAGGTGATGTACGCGCTCTACCTCGGCGGAGCGTTGGCGGCCACCGCCGGCACCGGGTACTGGGTGCTGTCCCGACACCTGGTGCGCTCCCGGGCGGCGGCCTTCGTCGGTGGCGCCTTCCTCGGCTTCGCGCCGGGGATCATCCACCACGCCAACGGCCAACCCAACTTCGTGTCCAACTTCCTGCTGCCGCTGATCGTGCTGCGGGTGCTGCGGCTGGGCGAGCCGGGCCGGTGGCGGCACAACGGGCTGGTGCTCGGGGTGCTGGTGGCGTACCAGATCTTCATCAACGAGGAGATGCTGCTGCTCACCGCGCTGGCCTGCCTGGTCGTCGTGCTGGCGTACACCGTGCAGCGGCCGTCCGCGGCGCGCGCCGCGGCGGGCCCGTTCCTGGCCGGACTGGGCGTCGCCGGCGGGCTGGCGCTGGTGCTCGCCGCGTACCCGATCTGGTTCCAGTTCAGCGGCCCGCAGTCCTACCGCGGCCTGCAGGGCGGCGTCTTCCACAACTGGGGCGAGGACCTGGTCGCCTTCGTCACCTTCGCCCGGGACACCTGGGCCGGTGACCCGGCGGTGGAGCAGACGATCGGGCTGACCGAGCAGAACACCTGGTTCGGCTGGCCGCTGGTGCTGCTCTCGGTGGTGGCCCTGGTGCTGCTCGTGCGCCGGTCGTTGGCCGCCCGGATCGTCGCGGTGCTCATCGTGGCCTTCACCGTGGCCTCGATCGGGCCGCGGATGCGCTTCAACGGCGTGGAGACCGGGATACGCGGACCGTGGTCGTACGTGTCGGACGACCTGCCGCTGGTCGAGATGATGATGCCGACCCGGCTGAGCCTGGTGGTCACCGCCGCCGTGGGCGTGCTGCTCGCACTGACCTGGGACGCGGCGTCCCGCCAGGGCCGCTCGGCGGCCGACCGAGCCCGGGTGCCGGCCCCGCGTGCCGGCGAGCCGGACCCGGCGACGCCCGGCGACGCAGCGGCACCGGCCGCGTCGCGCCGGCGGTGGTTGCGTCCGGTGGGGTACGCGGCGGTCGCCCTCGCCGTGCTGCCGCTCCTCCCCCGCCCGCTGCCGGCCCAGCCGATGGACCCGCCGCCACACTTCATCACCGCGGGCGGCTGGCGGCCGTACGTGCCGGTGGGCCGCACGTTGGTGCCGGTGCCGATCCCGAGCAACGTGCACGGTCTGCCGACGCTGCGCTGGAGTGCGCTGACCAGGCAGGAGTTCCCCATCCCGGGCGGCTACTTCATTGGCCCGAACGAGGTGGGCGAGGGAGTCTTCGGCGCACCGAACCGGCCAACCAGCAGCCTCATCTACTCCACCATGGACGCTGGCGCGGTCCCCGCGCTCACCGACGAGAATCGCCGCCAGGCGGTCGAGGATCTGCGGTTCTGGCGGGCGTCGGTGGTGGTGCTCGGAGCGCATCCGCGCGAGGCGGTGCTGCGCGAGCTGGTCACCGCCCTGATCGGGCCGCCGCAGCGGGTCGACGACGTCTGGGTCTGGGACGTCCGCGCGCTGGTGGGCTAGTCAGCCGACGAGGCCTCGGACGTCCCACACCCACCCGCCGTCGACGGGCTGGCCCGGCCCGAGCAGCTCCTCGACGGTCCGGCGGACCGGTTCGCCGTGCGCCAGTCGGCCGAGCACCACCAGCGCGGCCCGCCAGTGCCGCAGATCCTCGACCGCCTGACGGCGGTCGGCGTCGGTGAGCACCGGCACCGCGCCGGTCTCGGCCACCCGGCGCAGCAGCACGGCGGTGGGCCGGTCCGGCGCACCCCAGCGCGCCGCCGGGTCGTCGGGACCGGTCGGGCCGATGAAGTACCCGCCGGGCGCGCGGAAGGCCAACCCGGTGCGGGCGGACCAGAGCATCACCGGGCTCAGCGCGGCACCGGTGACCGGGGGCACCGCGACCACGGTCCGGCCGGGCGGCACCAGCGGGCGCCACCCGCCGCCAGCGACGAACTCCGGCACGGGCGCGACCGGTACGGCCCGGATCGGCGTCGGAACCAGGGGCAGCAGCGCGGCGGCCACCGCACCGGTCCACAGCAGCCGCACCGGTAGGCCCGGCGCGGTCCTCGGCCGACATGCCGCCCGGACCCGGTCCAGGGAGAGCGCCATCAGCACGCCCAGCACCGGCACGCAGACCAGCGCGAACCGCGCCGGGACCGCGAGGTCGAGCAACGGCAGCTCGGCGACCAGCCGGTACGGCCCGGGAATGCCGGTGGCCGTGCCGTCCACCCGCAGCTCGGTGCCGAGCGAGAGCAGAGCGAAGACCAGCCCGCAGCCGGCCAGCGCGCGGACCAGCGGCCGTCGCCACAGCCAGATCACGACCACCACGGCGAGCACCAGCAGCCCGGGCCCGAAGAACGAGTTCTCCTCGGTGGGATTCGGCGAGAGCAGCCCCGGCAGCCAGTCGTCACCGAGCACGGTCTGCCGGGCCGACGCGGTGAACGACGCCGCGTCCAGTTGGAAGCCATGCGTGGCGAAGGCCATCCCGGAGTAGTGCTGCGGGCCGTGGAACTGGAACCAGATCGGGTACGCCAGCAGCACCGCCGCCACGACGGCGGCCACCCCGAGCCGGCCGAGCAGGGCCGGCGCGAGCCGCCGGGCCGACACCCGGTCGGTGAGCGCGTAGCCCAGCGCGAACACCCCGGCGGCGAGCGCCAGGAAGACCAGCACCTCCTCGCCGATGAAGACCTGCCAGACGAGCAGCAGCCCGAGGCCCACACCGGGCCGCCACACCCCGCCCGGTCCGGGCCGGAACACCAGGGCGAGGATCGCGGGCACCAGGAACTGGGCGGCCATGTGCAGGTGCGCGCCCGCCTGAGCGATCATGCCGGGGGCGAAGCCGCAGATCAGCCCGCCGACCGCCGCCGCGGACCGGGCGGTGACCATCCGGCGGCGCAGCAGCGCGTACCAGGCCGTGGCGGTGCCGGCGAGGCAGCAGACGACCGCCACGCAGAACGCCGCCTGCGAGCCGAAGAGCAGGGTGACCGGGGTCAGCGGGACACCCAGGCCGAGCACCGAGGTGTTCGCCATCAGGTTGACGCCGTCCGGCGCGTTCAACGCGGTGCTGTAGAGCGGGTTCTCCCCCTCCACCACGGCACGGGCCGCGTGGGCCAGCATCCACTCGAACAGGACCTGGTCGCCCGCCTGGTGGAAGAGCCGCCCGGGGTGGCGCCACTGCCCGCTGGTCAGCAGCACGGCCAACCCCAGGTAGCCGACCACCACCAGGGCGTCCGGGAGCCAGGCGGGCCGGGACCGGCGTGCCGGCGCCGAAACCGCCGGCGCCGGGTCCGCGGTCGCCGTGGACGCCGTCCCGGCGGTCATCAGACTGAGCGGTCGGTCAGCGTCCGGACGTCCCACACCCAGACGTCCAGCTCCTGACGGCCGGGACCGACCAACTCCTCGACGGTACGCCGCAGCGGTTCGACGTTCTGCTGCCGGACCGGCAGCACCAGGATCGCCGCCCGCCAGTGCCGCAGCTCGTCCGTGAAGCGGCGGCGCTGCCGGTCGTCCAGCTTCGGTGTCCGGCCGGTGGTCGCCACCTCCTCCAGCAGCTGACCCACTCCGCTCGGTCGACCACCGAACCGGCCCGGGTCACCCGTGTTGCCGTTGCGGGGCGCGAGGAAGTAGCCGCCGGGAATCTTGAAGTCGAGGTTGGTGGCCGCCGCCCAGCGCATGCCGTGCGTGTTGCCCATGCTGGGCACCGGGACCGGCACCAGCGTCTCGTCCGGGCCGACGTACGCCCGCCAGCGGTCGGCGGTGATGAACTCCGGCACCGGCGGCCGGGACACCATCCGCAGCGGCATCGGGGCGACCGGCAGCAGCGCGAACGCCAGGCCTGCGACGACGAGCTTCCGCACGGTGCGCCGGTCGGCCGGACGCAGCGCCCAGGCCCGTTCGACCGCGAGCGCGATCAGCAGACCGACCACCACGCTGGTGATCAGACCGAACCGGGTCGGCACCACCGCGTCCAGCAGCGGCAGGTGGACGAGCCACTGCCAGGGCCCGGTGACCAGCTCCCGGTCCCACCAGGAGATCCGTTCGCCGAGGGAGAGCACGGCGAAGAACCCGCCGGTCACCGCGAGCGCCCGCACGATCAGGTCCCGCCGCAGCCACACCACGACACCGACGGCGAGCAACGACAGGCTCCAGCCGAAGAAGGCGTTCTCCTCCGAGTAGTTCGGCGCCAGGTTGATGTTGGCCCGCTGGTTGCCGCCGAGGGTGGGCGAGCCGGGGGCGAAGAAGGCGGCGACATCGTTGCCGTAGTCCTGCACCGCGTCGCTCAGCCCGTGGTACGCCATCGGCCCGGCGAACTGCACGTACAGCGGGTACGCCAGCAGCGCCCCGGCCAGCAGCGCGCAGGCGGCCAAACCGGCGCCCAGCGGTCGCCACACCGCCGACCAGCGGGCCGGCTCCTGGGCGAGCACCGCCAGCAGGAAGACCCCGCAGGCCATCGCGGTGAAGAGCAGGATCTCCTCGTTGATGAACGCCTGCGCGGTGACCAACAACGCCAGCAGCACCCCGTCGCGCACCGGCCGGTGGGACCGGGTGAGCACGAGGACCCGCCAGACGATGAACGGCAGCAGGAACTGGCTGATGATGTTCGGATGCCAGCTGGCGTGCGAGAGCATCGCCGGGGAGAACCCGCAGAACCAGCCGCCGACGGCCGCGGCGAGCGGCGTGCGCACCAGGTGCCGGGAGAGCACCGTGTACCAGGCCATGGCGGTGCCGGCGAGGCCGAGCGTCACCAGCACCACGAAGGACACCGCCGGTCCGAAGAGCAGGGTCACCGGCACCATCGGGATGCCCAGCGCCAGCACCGCCGTGTTGGCCATCAGGTTGACGCCATCGGGGTAGTTGAACTGCTCGGTGTAGAACGGGAACTCGCCGTGCAGCACCACACGTACCGAGTGGGCGAGGAAGAACTGCACCTGGGCCGGGTCGCCGGTGTAGAGCGAGGCCACTCGGCCGGAGGGGTCCAGCCAGAGCCGACTGGTCACCCAGAGCGCAGCGAGCAGGAACAGCGCACCCACGGCCAGGTCCTGCCGCCGCCGGGTCCAGCCGGTCCACCAAGGTCGCCGTGTCCGGCCCGGGGCCTCCACTGCGGATTCCGCTTCCTCGTCCGCCCCGGCCGCGGCGGGCGCGGACGTCGGCGCCGCGGGCGGCCCCGCGAGCACGGATTCGGCGACGCGGGGAACCCTGGCGGGCGCGACGGGAGCGGCGGCCGAAGTGTGGTGGCTCACTGTCTCGTCGGAGCGGGCCTCCGCCTCCCGGTGCGGCGCGGACAGGGCGCGGGACTCGGCAGGCGTCACAGTCGGCGGAGTCTACCCGAGCGACGAAAGGGTATTTAAACCCCGGTGTCGTCCAATGTGGTGGATGGACCGACCGCCACCGGAGGCGTCGCGTCGGACATCTCGTACTATGGCGCTTTCCCACAGCGACGACGAGGCGATCGGGAGGGCGGATCAGGTGACTCCAGACCGCCGGCACGGCAGGGCGCTCACCGTCCTGCTGGCCGCCCTGCTGGCCGCCACGGCATGCGGCCCGGTCGCCGACCGCAAGCCGAAGGATCTGCGGGTCGGGTACGACAGCCTGGACGGCACGCTGACGGTGTGGCCGCCCCGGGGCGACCTGTCCGGCGACGCCACCACGACGGCGGCGGTCACCGACGCGGTACGCGCCTGGCGGTCACCCGCCGACGATCGGGCGCACCTGCCCTCGTCCGGCATCCTCTTCTCCGGACGCGTCGAGGGCGCCCCGGTGGCGCTGGTCGCCACGGACGTGCCCGGCGAGAGCGCCTCCTGGCTGCTGCAACTCACCCGCGACGGCGACCGGTACGCGGTCACCCGCGCCACCGAGTACACCGACCCCGGCTACCTGGTCTACTCCGACGTGCTGCCGGTGCAGGCCCCCGGCGGCCGGCGCTACCTGGTCTCCGCCCGGGTGCAGCGGCTGCTCGGGCCGCAGGGCCGGGCGCTGACCGTCGCCGACGGCCTCAGCGCGCCGGTCGACGTGCCGGCCTGCGCGGCGGTCCCGGTGACCGCGACCCTGCGGGCCACCGAGTCGCTGCCCCGGGGGCGGGCCGCCGACCGGCTCCTCGACCTGGGCACCGGCACCGCCGATCCGCGTTATCCGCTGGTACGCGACGAGTCCGGCACGGGCCGGCGGGCGCTCACCGGCCTGGACACCTGCGTGCTGGCCGACGACCGGGGCCCCTTCGGCAGCATCCCCCGCCGGATCGGCGACCGCGACGCGCCGCGGTCGGTGCCGACGTCCTGGCCGATGGCGAAGCTCACGATCCGCTCGCTCGGCGAGGTCGCTCTCGGCGGCGGCGAGCCGGCCGAGTTGCAGCAGCTCAGCTGGGCCACCGACGCCGGCACGATGACCGCGGTGGTCTACCGACCGGCGGACGGGAGCGCGCCGGTGGTCTCACCGGCCGACCGGGCCACACCGTTGCAGACGTACCAACTGCCGGTGCCCGGCCAGCCGCTGGTGGTGCTCAGCTGGCGGGCCACCCGGGACAACTCGCTCTCCGTCCCGCCGGGCACCCCGCTGCTGGTCGAACGCCCCGGCCTGGTGGTCATCCCCGAACCGTCACGCCCCCAGACCTTCAGCCTCGCCGGCACCGACAAGACCCACTACCGCTCGGTCAGCCCCCGCTGACCCACCCCGTCGTCCCGGGGCGCACGGAAACGACGGGCGGGCCCGGAGGGGCCGCCCGCCGTCGTGTGCCGTGGGTCAGTTCTGGGCGGTGGCGTCGGTGGGGGTGAGGCGGTCCGGGGTGGCGTCCAGACCGGAAATCCAACCGGTGACGTTCCGGGCCACGTCCTGCGCGGTCAGGCCCAGGTCGGCGAGGATCTGGGCGCGGGTGCCGTGCGGGTGCCAGTCGGCCGGTACGCCCAGGTCCTTCAGCGGCACCCGGACGTCGGCGTCACGCATCGCCTGACCGAGCGCGTCGCCCACGCCGCCGACCCGCACGCCGTCCTCGACGCTGACCACGAGTCGGTGGCCGGCGGCCAGCTCGACCAGCTCGGCCGGGACCGGGCGGACCCATCGGGGGTCGACCACGGTGACGCCGTAGCCCTGCTCGGCGACCCGGGCGGCCACCTCCATGCCCAGCTGCCCGAAGGAGCCGACGGCGACCAGCAGCACGTCGGTGCGGGCCGACTCGGCCAGCACGTCGACCGGGCCGACCCGGCGCAGCGCCGGCAGGTCCGCGGCGACCGCACCGGTCGGGAAGCGCACGACTGTCGGGCCGTCGTTGACGGCCAGCGCCTCGCGCAACTCCTCGCGCAGGGTGGCGGCGTCCCGGGGGGCGGCGATCCGCAGCCCGGGCACCACCCCGAAGACCGACATGTCCCAGATGCCGTAGTGGCTGGGGCCGTCCGGGCCGGTGATGCCGGCGCGGTCCAGCACGAAGGTCACCGGCAGCTTGTGCATCGCCACGTCGAGCAGGACCTGGTCGAAGGCACGGTTGAGGAAGGTGGCGTAGACCGCGACCACCGGGTGCAGGCCGCCCAGCGCCAGCCCGGCCGCCGAGGTGGCCGCGTGCTGCTCGGCGATGCCCACGTCGTACACCCGCTCGGGGTACTTGCGGGCCAGCTTGGCGATGCCGGTCGGCTCCGCCATCGCGGCGGTGATGCCCACCACGTCCGGCCGCTCGTCCGCGACGGCCAGCAGCTCGTCGGCGAAGACGTGGGTCCACTTCACCGAGGGGGCGGCCAGCAGGGCGCCGGTCTCCACGTCGAAGGCGCTGCCGGGGCCGTGCAGGCAGTCCGCCTCGTCCTCCTCGGCCGGGCGGTAGCCGTAGCCCTTGCGGGTGACCGCGTGCACGATCACCGGGCCGCCGAAGTTCTTCGCCGCGCGCAGCGCCGACTCGACCGCCGCCACGTCGTGCCCGTCCACCGGGCCGACGTACTTGATGCCGAGGTCCTCGAACATGGCCTGCGGGGCGACGGCGTCCTTGATGCCCTTCTTGACCGCGTGCAGCACCTCGTACATCGGCCGGCCGACGAGCGGCGTGGAGCCGAGGGCGTCCTTGACCGTGTCGAGGACCTTCTCGTAGCCGGGGTTGAGCCGCAGCGAGGAGAGGTGGTCGGCCAGCCCGCCGATGGTGGGCGAGTAGGACCGACCGTTGTCGTTGACCACGATGACCAGGGAGTTGCCGGCGGTGGCGATGTTGTTCAGCGCCTCCCAGCACATGCCGCCGGTGAGCGCGCCGTCGCCGACCACGGCCACGACGCTGCGCGCCTCGCCCCGCAGGGCGTACGCCTTGGCCAGGCCGTCGGCGTAGGAGAGCGCGGTGGAGGCGTGCGAGTTCTCGATCAGGTCGTGCTCGCTCTCGGCCTGGCTGGGGTAGCCGGAGAGGCCACCGCGCTGGCGGAGCTTGTCGAAGCCGGCCTGGCGCCCGGTGAGGATCTTGTGCACGTACGACTGGTGACCGGTGTCGAACAGGAGCCGGTCGCGGGGGGAGTCGAAGACGCGGTGCATGGCCAGCGTCAGCTCGACCACACCGAGGTTGGGCCCGACGTGCCCGCCGGTGCGGGAGACCTTGGCGATCAGGAAGTCCCGGATTTCGGCGGCGAGGACGTCCAGCTCCTCGCCGGACATCCGCTTGACGTCCTGCGGACCGCGCACCGTCCCCAGCAGCCGACCGTGGTTGGCCCTGTCCTCTTCAACGCTCATGACCGCAGAGTCTATCGGCCCTCCGGTACTCCGCAGCCCGGCCCGAGCACCGCACGCTCGGACCCGGTCCGCACCCGCCGGCTGAGCGTTCGGTCAGACACGGTTCGGCCGGGTCACCCGGCGGGTGGGCGCGTGCCTGGTCAGGACCGGATCCGCAGCCGGCGCGGCGGGTCGGCCGGCGTTCCGGGGTACGCCGGCCCGGCCGGGGTCCAGGAGCCGAGCACCGCGCCCCGGGTGGCGCCGGTCACCGACGGGAGCGACCCGGGCAGGCCGTGCCAGGACAGCCACCCGAGCAGCGCGAAGGCGTACGCCTCCTTGGCCTGCGCGGGCACGCCCAGCTCGTCGGTGCCGCGCAACCGCCACCGGCCGGCGCCCAGCGCGGCGAGCCGGCCCAGCAGGGTGGGATTGCGCACACCGCCGCCCGCGGCGACCACCTCGACCACGTCGTGCCGGTCGCACTCGGCGGCCACCACCCGGGCGGTCAGCTCGGTCAGCGTCGCCAGCAGGTCGTCCAACGGCACCGGCGCGCCGAGCGCGGCCAGGTGGCGGTCCAGGTAGCCGGCGTGGAACAGCTCCTTGCCGGTGGACTTCGGCGGCGGCGCCGCGTAGTACGGCTCGGCCAGCAGCTCGGCGAGCAGCCCCGGGTGCACCCGGCCGGCTGCCGCCCGGGCGCCGTCGAGGTCGCACGGCCGATCCAGGAAGCGCCGGGCCGCCGCGTCCAGCAGGGCGTTGGCCGGGCCCACGTCGTACCCGAGCACCGGTGCCCCCGGCGCGACCACGGTGAGGTTGGCGATGCCGCCGAGGTTCAGCGCCGCGCGCGGCGCCGCGGCGCCGTCTGCCGGGTCCAGCAGCAGCGCGTCGAAGGCCGGCACCAGCGGCGCGCCCTGCCCGCCGAGGGCGATGTCCGCCGAGCGGAGGTCGCTGAGCACAGGTACGCCGACCCGGGCGGCCACCCGGGCCACCGCGCCCAGTTGCAGGGTGCCGAGGGCCACCCCGTCGGCGACCCAGTGGAAGACCGTCTGCCCGGGCGAGACCACCGCGTCGGCCCGCCCGCCGGCCAGCTCCACGCCGACCGCCGCCGCCTCGGCGAAGACCTCTCCGAGGCGGTTGTCGAGCCGGCAGACCGCCTCGATGGTGGTGGCCGCCGGTGGCAGCAGCGCGGCGATCTCGGCGCGCAGCCGCTCGTCGTAGTCGAGGCCGCGGTGCCCCAGCGGGCGCAGCCACAGGGTGTCCCCCTCGGCGGTGAACTCCGCCGCCACGACGTCCACCCCGTCGTACGACGTCCCCGACATCAACCCGACGATCCGCATGAAGGAAGGGCCCCCTGTTAACGCCTCGTGTATAGGAAGGGTCCCCTGCTAACGCGCAGCGGGCGGGAGCAGCAGCCCGACCAGCTCGACGTGCTGGGTCATCGGGAACAGGTCGAAACCGCGCACTGCCTCCAGCCGCCAGCCCAGCTCGGCGAAGGTGCGCACGTCCCGGGCGAAGGCGGCCGGGTCGCAGGCCACGTACGCCACCGCGCGCGGACCGGCGGCGGCCAGCGCGCGCACCACCGGGGCGCCCGCCCCGGAGCGCGGCGGATCGAGGACCACCACGTCGACCGGGCCGGTGATCCGTCGGCGGGCCAGCGCCGTCTCGACCCGGGCCGACACCACCTCGACCCGGGGCAGGTCGGCCAGGTTCTCCCGGGCGGCGGCGACGCCCTGGGCGGATGCCTCCACCAGGGTCACCCGGCCGGTCGCACCGACCCGAGCGGCCAGCCCGGCGGCGAACAGTCCAGCACCGCCGTAGAGGTCCCAGGCCACCTCGCCCGGTCGCGGGTCGAGCAGTTCCAGCACAGCCGTGGACAACGTGTCCGCAGCCGCCGGATGCACCTGCCAGAAGGCGGACGCGGGCAGCTCCCAGTCCCGCCCGGCGGCCACCTCGCGGACCGTCGTCGGCCCGCTCACCGGGGTTGCCGCACCGTCGCGGACCTCCGCGACGGTCACGTCCCCGCCGGTGCTGGCGACGGTCTCCACCGCCTCGGCGGCCGGCCAGCGCGCGCCGGTCGGGGTGAGTACCGGCAGCTGCTGGATGGCCGGGTGGGCGATCCGGCAGCGGTCGATCGGCACCACCTCGTGCGAGCGGTGCTTGAGCAGGCCGGCCCGGTCGGCGGCGTCCACCGCGTAGCGGACCCGGGAGCGCCAGCCCAGCAGCCCGCCGGGCAGCGCCTCGACCCGGACTCCGAGCCGGTCCAGCTCGGCGTCGGTCAGCCCACCGAGGCGGACCAACTGCTCACGCACCACGGCGGCCTTCCAGGCCAGCTGCGCGTCGGGTGCGACGTGTTGCAGGTCGCAGCCACCACAGGCGCCCGGCTTCGCGTACGGGCAGGGCGGCTCGACCCGGTCCGGCGAGGGTTCCAGCACGGTCACCGCGTCGGCGCGGACGAACCCCCGGTGCACCTCGGTGACCTCGGCGATCACCCGCTCGCCGGGCAGCGCGTGCCGGACGAAGACCACCTGGCCGTCCACCCGGGCCACGCAGTGCCCGCCGGGGGCGACCGCGTCGACGGTCAGCTCGACCAGCTCCGCCTCGGCCAGCCCGCGCTCCGGCGGCGGTGGTGTCTCGGCCCGCCGTACTCCCGGCTCAGTCACGGCCGGTCCCGACCGGGCCGCCGTCGACCGGGCCGCTCTCGCCGGACGGCGCGCTGACGACCGGCGGCGGGGTGCCGGGCGGGGCCACCCGCGGGCCGCGCGCCGGGGTCCGGGACAGCGTGGCGTCCAGCCGGTCCAGGTTCTTGCTCGCGGTCGAGGCGAGCTGCCACGGAACGCTGACCACCATCACCCCAGGTTCGAAGAGCAGCCGCCCCTTGAGGCGCAGCGCACTCTGGTTGTGCAGCAGGTTCTCCCACCAGCGCCCGACCACGTACTCCGGGATGAAGACGGTGACCACGTCCCGGGGCGACTTACGGCGGGTGGAGGCGACGAAGTCCAGGATCGGCCGGGTGATCTCCCGGTACGGCGAGTCGATCACGGTGAGCGGGATGGCCATCTCCCGCCGTTCCCACTCGACCTGCAGGTCCCGGGTGTCCTTGTCGTCCACGTTGACCGTCACCGCCGTCAGCGTGTCCGGCCGGGTGGCCCGGGCGTACGCGATGGCCCGCAGGGTCGGCTGGTGCAGCTTGCTGACCAGCACGATCGCGTGGTTGCGGGCGGGTAGCACGGCGCGGCCCTCGTCCGGCGGGGTCAACTCCCGGGCGACCCGGTCGTAGTGCCCACGGATGGCCAGCATCAACAGGTAGATCACCGCCATCGCCGCGATCGCGATCCAGGCGCCGAGCAGGAACTTGGTGATCAGCACGATCACCAGCACCGTACCGGTCAGGCCCGCGCCGAACGTGTTGATGGCCCGGGACCGTTGCATCCGGCGACGCGCCTCCGGATCCCGCTCGGTGCGCAGGCGCCGGTTCCAGTGCCGGATCATGCCGACCTGGGAGACGGTGAACGAGACGAAGACCCCGACGATGTAGAGCTGGATGAGCCGGGTCACCTCCGCCTGGAAGCCGACGATCAGCACGATCGCGAAGAGGGCGAGGAAGACGATGCCGTTGGAGAAGGCCAGCCGATCGCCCCGGGTGTGAAACTGCCGGGGCAGGTAACGGTCCTGCGCGAGGATCGAGCCGAGCACCGGAAAGCCGTTGAACGCGGTGTTCGCGGCCAGGAACAGGATCAGGGCGGTCACGCCGGCCACCACGTAGAGCAGGATCGACCCGGACCCGAAGACCGTCTCGCCGAGCTGGGTGGTGACGGTCTTCTGCACGTACCCCTCGGGACCGGAGACGATCTGCAGGGCCGGGTCCTCGACGAACTGCAGGTGGGTCAACCGGGCCAGCCAGATGATCCCGACCAGCATGCTCACCGAGATGGTGCCGAGCAGCAGCAGCGTGGTGGCGGCGTTGCGGCTCTTCGGCGCCTTGAACGCCGGCACCCCGTTGGAGATCGCCTCGACTCCGGTGAGCGCGGCGGCGCCCGAGCTGAACGTCCGCAGCAGCAGGAAGATCAGTGCGAAACCGGTCACGCTGTGCTCGGCCTGGATCACCAGATCGGCGCTCGGCGCGCGGAGTTCGTCGCCCAGCACGAAGACCCGGACCAGCCCGGTGAGCAGCATCCCGCCCATCACGATCACGAAGCCGTAGGTGGGGATGGCGAACGCGGTGCCCGACTCACGCAGGCCGCGCAGGTTCACCGCGCTCAGCAGCACCACCGCCGCCACCGCGATCATGACCTTGTGGGTGGCCACGAAGGGCAGCACCGAACCGAGGTTCGCCACCCCGGAGGAGACTGACACCGCCACCGTGAGCACGTAGTCGACCAGCAGGGCGCTGGCCACGCCGACGCCGAACTTCGGGCCCAGGTTGACCGTGGCCACCTCGTAGTCGCCGCCCCCGGAGGGGTAGGCGTGCACGTTCTGCCGGTAGCTGGCCACCACCGTCAGCATCACCACGACCACCGCCAGCGCGATCCACGGCGAGAAGACGTACGCCGACGCGCCGGCGATGGAGAGGGTTAGCAGGATCTCGTCAGGCGCGTACGCGACGCTGGACAGCGCGTCGGAAGCGAACACGGGCAGCGCGATGCGCTTCGGCAGGAGGGTGTGCTGCAGCCGGTCGGACCGGAACGGTCGACCGAGGAGCAGCCGCTTCAGCAGCGAGGTGGGACTGGCCACGAACGCCAAGAGTACGACCACCACGGCGGGGGCGCGGGGGTGGGCGATCACGGCTGGCTGGAGCGGCGGGGTACGGTCGGTCCCCGCTTCCGACCGGGACGTGGCAGGCTCGCACTCGGAGGCCACCGGCAGCGGGAGCGGTACGCACCTTGGGAGGGACAGCGTGCACGTCGTGATCATGGGTTGTGGCCGGGTCGGGTCGACCCTCGCGCACAGCCTGGAGTCCCGGGGGCACTCGGTGGCGGTGATCGATCAGGACGCCGACGCCTTCCGCCGGCTCGGCCCCGACTTCGCCGGGATAACGGTGACCGGGGCGGGCTTCGACGGCGAGGTGCTGCGGCAGGCCGGCATCGAGCGGGCGGACGCCTTCGCCGCCGTCTCCAGCGGCGACAACTCCAACATCATCTCCGCCCGGCTGGCCCGGGAGACGTTCGGCGTGTCCCGGGTCGCGGCCCGGATCTACGACCAGCGCCGGGCGCAGGTCTACGAGCGGCTGGGCATCCCCACCGTGGCGACCGTGCGCTGGACGGCGGACCGGATGCTGCGGCACCTGGTGCCGGAGGGCAACGTGGAGATCTTCCGCGACCCGACGAGCACCGTGTCGATCGTCGAGGTCCCGGTGCACAAGGACTGGATCGGCCGGTCGGTGCGCGCGCTGGAGGAGGCGACCGGGGCACGGGTGGCCTATCTGATCCGCTTCGGCATCGGCACGCTGCCCACCGCCTCGACCGTCGTACAGGAGGGTGACCAGGTCTTCATGCTGGTCAGTGACGACATCGTGGCGACGGTCACGTCGGTGGCGGCGACGCCGCCGGAAGGGGGACAGTGAGCCATGCGGATCGCCATCGCGGGCGCCGGCAACGTGGGCCGCTCGATCGCCCAGGAGCTGATCGACAACGGTCACCAGGTGATGTTGATCGAGCGCCAACCGAAGATGCTGCGCCCGGACCGGGTGCCGGCCGCCGAGTGGGTGCTGGCCGACGCCTGTGAGCTGGCCAGCCTGGAGGAGGCCAACGTCGCCGGCTGCGACGTGGTGGTCGCGGCGACCGGCGACGACAAGGTCAACCTGGTGGTGTCGCTGCTGGCCAAGACCGAGTTCGCGGTGTCCCGCGTGGTCGCCCGGGTCAACCGGGCCGAAAACGAGTGGCTGTTCACCGAGCAGTGGGGCGTGGACGTCGCGGTGAGCAAGCCGCGGGTGATGGCGGCGCTGGTCGAGGAGGCGGTGACCGTCGGCGACCTGGTCCGGCTGATGACCTTCCGGCAGGGCGAGGCGAACCTGGTCGAGATCACGCTGCCGCCGACCGCGCCGTACGTCGGTCAGCCGATCCACGCCGTGCCGCTGCCCCGCGACTCCGCTCTGGTGGCGATCCTGCGCGGCAAGCGGGTCCTGGTGCCCAGCCCGGACGACCCGATCGAGGCCGGCGACGAGTTGGTCTTCGTCTGCACCGCCGAGGTGGAGGACCAGGTCCGGGCGGTGATCCTCGGCCCGGACAGCGTCGAGCGGACCCGCAGCTCCCGCTGAGCCGTCGCCCGGCGGCCCGGCGCTGCGCTCAGGCGCCGGGCAGCGGGGTCGGTTGCGACTCCCGAGTGACCCGGCGCACCGTCCAGACCGTGATCAGCAGCAGCAGCGCGTACGGCGGGTAGCCCAGCGCCAGCCGGGCCACGCCCAGCGCGGTGTCCTGGTGCGCCAGGTAGAGCCCCGCCTGCACGCCCACCTTGGCCAGCCAGACCACGCCCCAGAGCACGGTCAGCTGGGTGAAGGTGCGCACCAGCTTCGGGTCGTCCCGCCACTCCGCACGACCCTTGGCCACCAGCACCGACCAGATCCAGCCCACCAGCGGCTGCCGGATGGCCGCCGAGACCAGCAGGGCGATGCCGTAGCCGATGCCGTAGAGGATGCCGGGGAGGTAGAAGTCGCGCTCGTCGCCGGTACGCCAGGCGATGGCCGCACCGATGCCGACGCCGAACAGCCCGTTGACCGCGTGCCGGATCGGCCGGCGTTGGACCAGCCGCAGCCCGGCGATCAGCAGCGCGACAGCCACCGAGGCGATCACCGCGGGCCGCAGCTCGCCGATGATGTTGGCGATGACGAAGACCACCACCGGGATGCTGGACTCGACCAGCCCCCGCCAGCCGCCGAGCTGGTCGGCCATCTGCTCGGCGATCGTCGGCAGCCGCTCGTCGTCCTGAGGACCGGTCTCCGGCTGCGCCGCCCGGTGCTGTCCCGTCGTCATCGCCGGCCTTCCGTCCGCAACGCCGTCACTTCGGCGAGTCCAGCTCGTAGTAGGGGTTGTAGATGACCTTGCGGTCGTCCCGCACCGCGACCCGGCCGCGCGCGGTCAGGTGCCGCCCCGGCTCGATCCCGGCGATGTGCCGCCGACCCAGCCAGACCAGGGTGACCACGTCGCTGCCGTCGTACAGGTCGGCCTCGAGGGTGGGCAGGTTGGTCCGCGGCGTGTAGACCACCGTGCGCAGTCGACCGGCGACCGAGACCACCTGGCCCCGGGAACACTGCTGGGCCGGGACACCGCCGCACTCGGCGCTCTCCCGACGCAGCTCCTGCGCGTCGATCTCGGCCTCGCTGGCGGTGAGCCGTTGCAGGATGCGCCGCAGCGACACCCGGCTCTCGTCGGTCGTCATGACCTCCGCGTCACCCTCTCCACGATCACCGGCCCCGGCCGGCACTGGCCCGGCCGCCGGCGACGCCGGAACCGTGCCGCCAGCGTACGCCGACGGGGGCGGTTCCGGCGGGCCGGTGCGCGTGGGTCAGACCTGGCGCGGTTCAGCGGCGGACGCGTCCCCGGCCTCGGCGTCGGCGTCGGCCTGGTCGGCGACCTCCTTGGGCAGCCGCAGCGGCAGCGGCTCGCGGACCGGCTTCGCCTCCTGCCCCCGGTCGACCACCAGGCCGTCCAGGCACTCGGCGAGCGGCCCGGCGGTGGCCGGGTCGAGGGCCACCGGGCCCTGGAACACGCCGCGGACCATCCAGCGCGGCCCGTCGACGCCGACGAACCGCAGATTGGTCGGGCCGTCCGGGGTGTTCACCTGGGCGTGCAGCTCCGGGCCGTACTCGCCGTCGACCTCCTGGGCGGTGGCGCCGTCGCGGAGCAGCGACTGGCGGATCTCCTCGCGCACCTCGTCCCAGATCCCCTCGGACCGGGGGGCGGCGAAGACACCGAGCTGCAGCGCGTTCTCCCCGTGCACCAGCACCACCTGCTGGATCACGCCCTGCGGGTCGGCCTGCACCCGCACCTCCACCTCGGCGACCGCCGGGATGTGCAGGCTGCCGAGGTCGAGCCGCTGCACGTCGTCGTTGACCTCGGAGATGTCGTACGGGCCGCGCTCCAACGTCGGCGTCGACTCCTCGGTGCTCTGGCCGCCGACCTCGGTGGTCCGCTCGTCACGGGTGTGCCGCCCGGCATCGGCCCGCTTTCGGGAGAAGATCACTGCGCCCACCCTCCGCTGTTCACACTCACCCTGCCACCTCTTCCGTCTGCCCGCGGCTCGGCTCGTCCCGCTGCTCGACCAGGCCCGCCGGCGACGGCACCAGCCCGGCGTGCCCGCCGGTGGAGCCGTGCCCACCGGTCCCGCGCTGGGACCCGGGCAGCTCGGCCACCGGCTCGAACCGCGCCCGCGCGACCCGCTGGACCACGAGCTGCGCGATCCGGTCGCCGCGGGAGATCTTCGCCGGCGTTTCCCGATCATGGTTGATCAGGTTGACCAGGATCTCACCCCGGTAGCCGGCGTCGACCGTACCGGGCGCGTTGAGCACCGTCACGCCGAGCCTGGCCGCCAGGCCGGAGCGGGGATGGACCAGGCCCACGTACCCCTGGGGCAGCGCGATGGCAACGCCGGTGGGCACCAGGGCCCGGCCGCCGGGCGGCAACTCCACGTCCGCGGCCGCCACCAGGTCGGCCCCGGCGTCGCCGGGATGGGCGTACGCGGGCAGCGGCAGCTCGGCATCGAGCAGCCGTACGGGCACGGGTACGACGTCGGTCACGGGTCTCTCTTCCATCCGGTGGATCGGGGTGACCCTGCCATCCTGCCGGTTACCCGGGCCGTCGTGCGCCGTACCCTCGCAGGAGTGAGCATGTCGCCCTCTCCGTCCGCCGGTCAGCCACCGGTCGTGGCCCGCACGGCGTACGCCGAACGGCTGGATCTGCCCTGGTGGTTGTGGCTGGCCGGGCTGGCAAGCGCCGCGCTGCTGGCCGTCGAGATCTGGATGGGCGCCGACGGCGTCCGCACCTGGCTGCCGTTCGCGGTGCTGCTGCCGGCCACCGCGGCCGGGCTGTGGTGGCTGGGCCGGATCCGGGTCGCGGTCGCCGACGGTGAGCTGCGGGTGGACGACGCCCGGCTGCCGGTGCGCTTCGTGGCGGACGTGGTGCCGCTGGACGCGGCCGGCCGCCGTGAGGTGCTCGGGGTAGGCGCGGACCCGCTCGCCTTCGTCGTCCAGCGGCCGTGGATCGGCGGGGCCGTGCAGGTGGTGCTCGACGACCCGGCCGACCCGACCCCGTTCTGGGTGGTGAGCACCCGGCATCCGGTCGAGCTGGCCGAGGCGCTGCTGACCGCCCGGGACGCCCGCGCCCGCGTCGACCGCACGGCAGGCGAGCCGGGCTGACCGCGGCGGCGCCGCGTGTCGGCCCGCTCAGGTGCCGGTCGGCGGGCCGGGCAGGGCTGGCGGCGGGGCCGGCCGGGCGATGCCGCGCCGACGCAGGTCGACCTGGAGCTGGTCGGCCATCGACCGGGTCGCCCGGCGGTTGAGGAAGCTGGCCACCGCCGCGCCGGTGAGGAACGGCCCGAGCGTGGTGAGGTTGCGTCCGAAGCGCCGGAGCAGGGTGTCCCGCAGTTCCTTGCGCGCGGCGGTGCCGAGCACCGCGCCCACCCCCACGCCGGGCAGCATCGGGTTGACCCCGCGCTGGGTGGCCCAGGAGTGCACCAGGGCGACCGACCGTTGGCTGCCGGCGGCCGGCAGCGCCACGCCGTGCACCTCGTGCAACTCGCCGACCAGCTTCAGCTCGACCGCCACCACGGCGACCGTCTCGGCGGCCAGCAGCACCGGCGCAGACAGGAGGGTCGGGGCGACCGTCCACTCGACGGCGGCGACTCCCCCGCCGGCGGCGCCGATCCCGGCGGTGGTCCGGGCCGCGTTGCGGATCAACCGCTCGGCCAGGGCGTTGTCGTCCAGCCCCGGGAAGTGCCGGCGCAGGGTGGCCAGGTCCCGCACCGGTACGTGCGGGGCGATCTCGGCGACGGTGTCGACCATCCAGCGCACGGCGGAGCGGGGCTTGAACAGGTCGCCGATGCCCCGGGCGCGGGCCTGCCCGACCATCCGGGTGAGCAGTTGGCGGCGCTTCGCGGGCTCGATGTCGTCCGCGGTCAACGCCGCGACGGTGGCGCCGAGGTCGTCCGCGCCGGCGCCGGTGGTGTCGCCTCGATCGCTCATGGGGTCGGACCTCCCGGTGCTGTGGCTACCCCTACGAGTCAAGCAGGTACCCAGCGGTGGCGCATCGCTACACCGGCAGCGGCGGCCCCGATCAGGAGGCCGCCGCTGGTGTCGTGAGTGTCAGACGCACTCGCGGCAGATCAGTTCGCCGTTACGCTCGACCGCCAGCTGGCTGCGGTGGTGCACAAGGAAGCAGCGGGCGCACCGGAACTCGTCCTGCTGCATCGGTAGCACCTTGACCGTGAGCTCCTCGTCGGCCAGATCGGCGCCGGGCAGCTCAAAGCTCTCGGCCACCTCGGCCTCGTCGACGTCCACCGCGCCCGACTGTGAGTCGACGCGCCGGGCCTTGAGCTCTTCCAGGCTGTCCTCGCCGAGGTCGACCTCATCGCGACGCGGGGCGTCGTAGTCGGTGGCCATCGGTTTCACTCTCCCATATCGATGTTGTCGCTTCCGGTTGTAACGCCGGACGACGCTGTTTCGGTTCCGCTGGCCGGCCACCAGTTGTGTCGGGCACCCGACCCGGGGACCGAACGGGTTGAGCCCGCTGGGGCGACTCCCCTGCGAGCGCGGAACCTTACCCCCCCTTTGGGCGAGGCATGTATACCGCCCTTGCGGCTGAGATGTACGCCCCAGCCCCCCAAGTTGTTCCCAATGTGACTCAGGCGACACGAAGATAGGGGTAGTAGTACCCGGTTCGCGGTCGGCGCGCCGGCATGTCGGACTGTTTCCACGCGACGGCCGGACAACCGTTAACCTCAGCGGCGTATTCGACGGCCGCCGGTCAGTGCGATCGTTGGCGGCCGCCGCCACCCACCTGACGTCCGGGAGCGCCCAGATGAGTTTTGCGCGAGTGCGAGCACTCGTCGTCGTCGGCATGCTCGGGGTGCTGGCCCTGGCCTTCGTGATCACCGCGCTGGTCCGCGACACCCAGGGCAATGCGGGCACGGCCGAGGGTTGCCCCGATGGCTGGCCGCTGGCCGACGTGACTCTGCACGAGCCCAAGGACGTCAAGATCAACGTCTTGAACGCGACCGACGAGCCGGGCCGGGCCGGCAGCGTCGCGGACGACTTCCGCAACCGCAAGTTCCAGGTCAAGAAGGTCGGCAACGCGCCCAAGGGGATCGACGAGGTGGCCGTGCTGCGGTACGGCCCCAAGGGCGTCGGTTCGGCGCACCTGCTGCAGGCGTACTTCCTCAACAACGCCGAGCCGGGCTACGACCCGAAGCGCACCGACGACACGGTGGACGTGGTGCTGGGCAGCCGCTTCCAGCAGCTCGCCACGACGACCGAGGTGAACCAGTCCCTCGGTGACCTGGGCGCCCCGGCGGCGCCCCCGGAGTCGTGCCCGTCCCCGGTCGCCAAGAACTGACCGGGCAGGTCGGCGGGCGCTGACCCCTTCCGTCACCGCCCGCCGGCTCGGTGTCGCCGACGGACCCTCGGACGCACCGGCCACGCCGGTCAGGGGCCGCCGGCGGCATCCAGGGCGGCCAGGCGGTCGTGCAGCGGCGCGAAGAGCGCCGGCGGGGCCGCGAGCACCAGGTCCGGGCCGGCCGGACGCCCCTCCAGGCCGGTGACCCGCACACCCGCCTCGGCGGCCACCAGCCCACCGGCAGCGAGGTCCCAGGCGGCCAGACCCTTCTCGAAGTACGCGTCCAGGCGTCCCTCGGCGACCAGGCAGAGGTCCAGCGCGGCCGCGCCGAGCCGGCGGATGTCCCGCACGTGCGCGATCAGCCCGGCCACCACCCGGGCCTGGTGCGCCCGGCGACCGGCGTCGTAGCCGAAGCCGGTGGCGACCAGCGCCTGCCCCAGGTCGGTCTCGCCGGAACAGCGCAACCGGACGCCGTCACGCCACGCGCCACCGCCGGCCGTGGCGGTCCACTCCTCGCCGGTGCTGACGTTGCGCACCACGCCGGCGACCACCACGCCGTCCACCTCGGCGGCGAGCGACACCGCGCTGTACGGCAGCCCGTAGAGGTAGTTGACGGTGCCGTCGATCGGGTCGACGATCCAGCGCACGCCGCCCGGCCCGACCGGCCCGGTGTCCCCCGTGCCGTACTCCTCGCCGAGCACCGCGTCGCCCGGCCGCAGCCGGTGCAGCGCGTCGAGCACCTGCCGCTCGACCGCCCGGTCGGCCGCGGTGACCACGTCGGTGACCGTACTCTTGGTGGCGGCCACGGTGACGCCCTCGGCCCGCATCCGGTACGCGGTGGCCGCGGCGCCCCGCGTAACGTCGAGCGCGACAGCCAACAAATCCTCGGTCGCCGGCACCGAACGGTCCATCCCACGTCCCCTTCCCGCACGAGCGGGCCGTTCCGGGCCGCGCGTGAGTATCATCCTTACAAAGTCCACATCTGCGCCGAATCGGCGGTCCCCGCCGCCGTTACGCCGTGCGGCGCAGGATGATCGCCGCAGACGGCGTTACAATTCACCCCTGCGCCCACGCGCCACGGACCGCCGACCACCGGCCGGTCCGGGACACGGGGGTCCCTCACCACAACGCCCGGCCTGTCGCCCCACGCTGTGCCGGACGACCCGGCCGTACCCGCTCTTCGCCTCCGGAAGGTCATTCGTGACAGAACCCCGCCAGCCCGGCGCCGACGTTCGCTCGCTCACCGACACTCTGATCGCCCACGCGCAGAGCGCCGGCGGTCAGCTCACGTCGGCTCAGCTCGCGCGCACCGTCGAGTCCGCCGAGGTGACTCCGGCCCAGGCCAAGAAGATCCTGCGGGCGCTCTCCGAGGCGGGAGTGACCGTGGTGGTGGACGGCTCGGCCAGCACCCGTCGCCGGGTCGCGGCGGCCCGCTCGACCACGCCGGCGTCCCGGGCCACCACCGCCAAGACCACCAAAAAGGCCGCCGCACCGGCGCCCAAGCAGGCACCCGCCTCCGACGACGGCCCGTCCACGCCGGGCCCGCGGAAGGTGGCCCCGCGCAAGGCGGCCGGCACCACCGCCGAGGTCGCCACCGCCGCCGCGCCGGCGAAGGCCGCGACCAAGTCGACCCGGGCCACCAAGGCGACGGTCGCCGCGGCCGCCGGCGCCAAGCCGGCGAAGGCCGGCGGCAAGAAGGGCGAGGGCGCCGACGGCGAGATCGACCCGGAGGAGCTCGCCGCCACGATCGAGGACGTGGTGGTCGAGGAGCCGGCCGCGCTGACCCAGGCCGCCGAGACCGACGCCGCCGCCTCGGCCACCGACAACGACTTCGAGTGGGACGACGAGGAGTCCGAGGCGCTCAAGCAGGCCCGGCGGGACGCCGAGCTGACCGCCTCCGCCGACTCGGTGCGCGCATACCTGAAGCAGATCGGCAAGGTCCCGCTGCTCAACGCCGAGCAGGAGGTGGAGCTGGCCAAGCGGATCGAGGCCGGGCTCTACGCCGCGGAGCGGCTGCGGGCGGCCGACGAGGGCGAGGAGAAGCTCACCCGGGAGATGGTCCGCGACCTGGGCTGGATCTCCCGCGACGGCGAGCGGGCCAAGAACCACCTGCTGGAGGCGAACCTCCGCCTGGTCGTATCGCTGGCCAAGCGGTACACGGGGCGTGGCATGGCCTTCCTCGACCTGATCCAAGAGGGCAACCTCGGCCTGATCCGCGCGGTCGAGAAGTTCGACTACACCAAGGGCTACAAGTTCTCCACGTACGCCACCTGGTGGATCCGGCAGGCGATCACCCGCGCGATGGCCGACCAGGCCCGCACCATCCGCATCCCGGTGCACATGGTGGAGGTCATCAACAAGCTCGGCCGCATACAGCGCGAGCTGCTCCAGGACCTGGGCCGCGAGCCCACGCCGGAGGAGCTGGCCAAGGAGATGGACATCACACCGGAGAAGGTACTGGAGATCCAGCAGTACGCCCGGGAGCCCATCTCGCTGGACCAGACCATCGGCGACGAGGGCGACAGCCAGCTCGGCGACTTCATCGAGGATTCCGAGGCCGTGGTCGCGGTCGACGCGGTCTCGTTCACGCTCCTGCAGGACCAGCTCCAGCAGGTGCTGCAGACGCTCTCCGAGCGTGAGGCGGGTGTGGTACGCCTGCGCTTCGGCCTGACCGACGGCCAGCCGCGGACGCTGGACGAGATCGGCCAGGTCTACGGGGTGACCCGGGAGCGGATCCGGCAGATCGAGTCCAAGACGATGTCCAAGCTGCGTCACCCGTCCCGGTCGCAGGTCCTCCGGGATTACCTGGACTGAGCGGGTTTCGTCAACCGAACGTGTCGTTTTGACCACCTGGTGTGCAACACCAGATGGTGATCGTCCGGATGCACGAATGTGATCGTTGACGTGGCACCCTGGGTGCACGGCACACTGTCCCAGCCATGTGTGACCTCGGTCCCCCGCGGGCACACAGGGAAGGCAAGGCCCGGCAAGGGTGTTGCACGATAGGTGAGCAACGACCGAAGAGATTGTTCATCGGTGACGACCAGAGGAGGAAGGCGATGAACTCGACCCTCACGCCGCCGCCCGAGACGGTGGCGCCCCCAGCCGCCGATGAACGGTGCGACCGCTGCAATGCTGCCGGCAAGCTCCGGATCACTCTGGCGGGTGGGAGCGAGTTGGTTTTCTGTGGGCACCACGCGAACAAGTACGCGGAGGATCTCGCGAAGATCACCGTCCGGTTCGCAACGGAGCCCGATTTCAGTTGGCGTGGCGCCGATCTGATGGCGAACTGAATCCGCAACCCGACATAGCCGACCGGAGACACCCCGAGGGTGTCTCCGGTCGGCTTTTCTCTGCGCGCGCCCCGCGCCCCGCGCCCCGCGCCCCGCGCCCCGCGCCCCGCGCCCCGCGC